>NZ_SOKV02000029.1:0-40646 GCF_004407025.1 Paracoccus sp. DMF | reverse complement strand
CCGCTCGGCGCCGAAATCGCCCTGGCGGTGCCGCTCCTCGGCCGCTTCCAGCAACAGGAAGGGCAGGGCCTTCATCTCCACGGACCCCGGGTTCTGGACCAGGGACCGCACCAGCCCCAGCACCACGCGGGCCGCGATGGCGATCTGCTCGGCGTCCTCGGTGTTGGGGTCGTGGTTCGGGTCGGGCATGGGGCCTGTCCTTTTGGATACGTCGGCACAACCTAAGGGGAACATTGACGCTGTTCCCGGCTTCTCCGCTGGACCGATCTGCGGATGTTCGCCTAATGTTCCTAATGTGACGAGGGAATCGGAGGCGGGGATGTCGGACGAGGAAATGATGGCAGCGTTCGCCTTGTTGAGCGACGACGCAAAGAGCCTCGTGCGATTCATGGCTTCCCGGATCCGGACGCTGGAAGCAGCGCGCGTATCAACGCCTGAACCGCCGCTTTCCCCTCAGCGCTCAGTTGCTGGTAATCGTGGTAATAGGTGTCCTCGCTAGAGGTGTCTGGCAAAGGGTGGCCAGTAATTGCAGCTATCGCTTGGGCTTCTTCGGCCGTGACCTTTCTGGCCACAGTCATTTTTTGAACTATGGAGCGATCATAGCTTCCCGCGCCGGTTTTGGTCAAAGAGTCGGCTAACCCCTGCTGCGACATGCGGGAATGCTCTAGCGCATCCCGGACCCATTGGTTGATGGGCGAGGCTGGCGGGTTCTTGTATCGCGCTTTACCAGACATGTGGGACATGTAGCGGTTTTCGCGACAACAGTCTGTCGCCGTATTCGCTACAATGCCGCTTGCACAATGTAGCGAATATCGCTACATTTGCATCATGGAACCAGCAAGCAGCATCATCTCCAGTCTCGGCGGCGCGTCCGAAGTTGCCAAAATCCTTGGCATTCATCGTACCAGGCCATGGAACTGGACCAGGCCGAAGTCCCTTGGCGGGACTGGCGGGGTCGTCCCTTTTCAACATGTTCCGAAGCTCATCTCTGCCGCGCGCGATGCAGGCGTGGAGCTTTCGGCGGAAGACTTCCTGCCCGCACAAACTCCCGAGGGGGCAGCATGACTGCCGCCCCCTCGTCCTTTCATGCTGTTTCGACTGGTCCCTTCGCACAGGATCAATGTGGGAACAGTGCGATGAAAAATCTTGCAGATTCGACCAACCCCCGCGCAGCGCGGAAATGGTTCAAAAACATGCTGTGGCGGGCCTTCCCGTCACCGTCCGAAAACGACCTGTCGGTGAAGGCCGCCCGCGTGCTGGAGGTGTCTCCGCGCCAGGTGAAGAACTGGCTGAGGGAAGAGAACGACGCCTCCCTTCGCTATGTCGCCGCCGTGATGGCCATCGCGGGTGCCGAAATCATCTTCGGGAAAATCGAAGGGAAATCGTGATGTCCGTGCTCTGGCATCTGCTGGGGCGGTTCTATGAGGCGCGGTCGATCCGCGCCCATGCCGCCCATATTCGGCTGAAGAAAAAAGCGGAAAAATTTTTCCGCAAGATCAGCGGTTCGCGCCGATGACCGCCCCCACCGACAAGCGCGAACTGGTCAGGCAGGCCCTGTGCGCCGGCCTCGGCTATGAGGACGCCGCGGTCGCGGGCCGTTTCCCCATCCCCGAAGCTCTGGCGATTTTCCAGGATATGGCCCGGGAAGGTGAGCTTGTCGCGCTCGCGCGCCGCGCGCGGCAGCTGGCCGGAGGGGCAGGGGCATGAGCGCGCCGCTCGATCATAAGCGCCGGTTCCTCGCCGCGATCCGGGCCGAGCGCCTGGACATTGGCGACGCCGCCCGCCGCGCGGGGCTGACCTTCCGGGAAGGCTGCGAGGTCTGGGCCGATGGCGTCGCCGCCAAGCGGCTGGACATAGCAGATGATGTTCCGGGGTTTCGGCATGTCGTGGAGGTCGGGGCATGAAATCCCCCTTCACCCGCATCCCGCGCCCCGCCGACGGAAGCGCCCCCGGCATGCCCCAGGCCAAGAGCCAGCCCCGCCAGCGGAAGCGCGATGTGCTGGACGATGCGCTGGCTGTCACCGCGCGCCGCCCGGGCCCGGTCTGCATCGTTCCGCGGCTCGTCTTGCCGTGGCCGGGGTCGACCCTCTGGCCGAACCGCAGCAAGGGCCGCAGCTGGCGCGTCAGCTATGCCGACAAGCGGGCGCTGATCCGCGACACGGCCGAGGCTTGTGTCAAGGCCGGGCTGCCGGCGCTGACCCTGGCTGAGGGGCCGGTCCGCTTCCGCTGGATAGCCTGCTCGCCCGCGCGCCGCCGCTGGGACGATGACGGCCTTGCCGGAGCAATGAAGCACGCCCGCGACACCATCGCCCGCGCCCTGGGCGTCGATGACAGCCGATTCTCGGCCGAGGTCGTCAGGGGCGAGCGGTGCCTGGCGGGCGCGGTGCTGGTCGAGATCGAGGTGACGTGGTGAGCATCAGGCTGATGTCGGCGATTTTCGAGAGCAATACGCTCGGGCCGACCGAGCGACTGGTCATGCTCGCGCTGGCCGATCACGCCGACGATGATGGCCGATGCTACCCGTCAATCCAGCGCCTCTGCCAGCGGACCGGGCTGAGCGAGCGAGCGGTCCAGACCAACATCCGCAAGCTGGTCGATCAGGGCTACATCCGTACCATTCCAGGCGGTGGGAAGGGCAACGCGAATCTGTATTTCGTGAGCGCAAACCCCGCAGCAGATGCACCCCGCACGAAATGCACCCCCGCAGCAGATGCACCCCAAACCCCGCAGGAGATGCGGGTAAACCCCGCAGCAGATGCACCCGAACCGTCAGGAACCATCATTGAACCGTCAAGGGGAGGGGAGGAGGGCGTGCGCGCGACTGCCGATGTCGACAAGCCCTGCCGCGCCCCGTCGCTCGTCGCGCAGTTGGCCGAGGCTCTCGGTTTCAACGACCCGAACGGAACGGGCTGGCCCCGGTATTGGGTCGCAGCAGACGCCCCGATCATCGCCAGCAGGTGGATCACAGACCTTGGCCTGAGCGAGGCCGAAATTGTCGAGGTCGCCGTGGCCAACATGCGCCAGCACGGCAGCCCAGCCAACGGCCCCAAGACCCTCATTCGCCACATGCAGGCCTTCGCCGCCGCGAAGAATGCCCCGCCCCTCGAAATCCCTGCCCAGCCCACAGGAGGCCCGACCTATGACCGAGCAACTGCCCGTGACCGCCGCCAAGCTGCCGCCGACGAAGCCTTGCGAGCCCGGCTCTATGCTGCCGCACGAGTTGACTGAGCATCGCCTTGCCATCGGCCAGGCCGTCGAGGTGGTCCTGCACGGCTACTGGCAGCCCAGCGACAGCGAGGCGCTGCGGGCCGCCGTCCTGCGCGACTGGTGCGACACGCTGCAGGATTGGAAGCCCGACAGCGTGCTGGCCGCTCTGCGTAAATGGCGCAACGAGAACCCGAACAAGCGCCCGAACCCCGGCCACATCGTCCAGATGCTCAAGGAGGCCTGGGGCAAGAAGCACGTCGAGCAAACCCGCGCCGCGCTCGCCGCGCCGGTCGAGCCGCCGAAGGAGCGCATCAGCCCCGAGCGCCACGCCGCCATCCTGGCCGAGATGGGCATCCGCAATCCCCTCGCCGCCAAGACCATCGACCCAGCAGAGTGATCTAGGGAAAGCAGGTAAACAACCATGACCTATTATTTCGACACCCCGATGACCGCCGCCGACCTGACCGCCAAGGTCGAGGCGATGCTGACCGCCGCAAAGGCGATGGAGCCGCTGGCCAAGGCGATGGCAGAGTTCGAGGCCGCGACTGGCCGCAAGCTGGTCCTGACCGAAGAAGGGACCCGGCCCGCGATAAGCCTCGATGCGCTGCTGGCCGGCGTCCCGCAGGACGCCCCTCCGGCTGCGCAGGACAATGCGCCAGCGCCCGAGTCGGGAATTCCGGCTACCCGTGTCGCAAAAACCGAAGATGCCGCCCCAGCGCCCCGCACAGCGCCTCTGCGGGCCGCTGCAGAAAAGCAACGCATCGCCGATTGGGCCCGGCTTACCCCGACCGAGCGGCGCGTCGTGGAGCACCTCGAAGGGCTGCCGGACACCTTCACGCCGGACGACGACGAGCACCTGGTCGACATGCTGATCAAGGGCAACAAGCTCGACATCATCAGCGCCCTGCTGGGAATCGATGCTGATGCGCTCAAGGCCCGCTGGAACGCGATGGTCCGGCATCCCGAGCTTCGGGCGGCCAACGGCAAAGGCGCGTCGCTGAACGGCCAGCAGCGCCTGCTGGCGGCGGTGCGGTATCGCGCGAAGGAAGCCGCGCAATGACGGCGCTGGACCATACCCCGGACCCTGAGGGCCGCGGCTCGGCCGAGAACCGCGCGGCGATGTGCGCGGGCAAGCAGACGTTCGATACGCCGCAGCTCGCGCGCAAGGTTGCCAGCCGGTCCCGCGGCTACGCGCTGGAGCCCTATCGCTGCAGGTTCTGCGGCTTGTGGCACTTGGGTTCTCCCATCCCGAAGCCGGCGAAGGGCGAACGGATCGTGTTGCGTCCGAAGAAATGGGGGCGCCAGTGACCATGATGCAGCCGATCACCCGCCCGCGCAGCGTCAGGGGCAACCGCGAGATGTCGATCATGGAGGCTCTGCATTGGGCCTTCGCCACCGAAAAGGCCCAGCTGGATTTCGACCTGACCGGCGCGCACGAGTTCGACCGGCCGGGCATCGACCCGATCTGGCGCGGCATGCAGATGGCCACGCTGGGCTGCGCCGTCGACGGCGGTGGAGGCGGGTCGGCCCGAGACACGGCTGCGGATGCGCATATCATCGCCTCCGCGGTCGAGACGCTGCCCGAGGGCTGCGGCGGCCAGAGGATGGCCCTGATGGTGGCGGAACTGGCCCGTGCCGGCATCGCGCCGGATTGGCGGGCCCAGCTGCGGGTCGAGCAGGACGGCTATGCGACTGTGCGTTCGATGGACCGCGCCGGCATCTGGAAATACCGGACCCCGTGCCGGCATACCCAGGTCGTCCGCGGCGAGTTTTGCCCGATCATCTACACCGGCACCGCCCGGTGCGCGGCAGCCAAGCGGCGAGAGTATCTGGGCTGGATCGGCGCGCTTTACGACCTGCACAGCCGGCTCGATGGCGCGCTGTGGTCGATCACGCTGACGGATCAGTTTCCGCCGTTGGCGCCGTGGAGGGCGGAGTGATGGGGTGGATCTTGGATAGGCTGATCCCCATGCGGCGGATAGGCCCCGCCTTCCTGGACCGGGTATCCGGCAAGCCGGTCGATTACTATCGAGAACGCAGAGGGCGGATCGTGATGGCAGAGGGCCCTTGGTCACAGTTCCGCGTTCCCGCCCGCCGCACCGGACAGGGAGGCGGGGATGAGTGAGACGCTGATGCCGACGATGAACCTGCGCTACATCATCAGGCTGCCAAGCGACCGGCAGCACTTGCAGCAGGCGTTCAACAAGCCCGGCGGCGGAACCGTTTGGATCGACGTGCCGTGTTTTGTCGAGATGGACGAAGCATTCGGCAAGATCAACGAACAACCGGACAGCCAGCCATGACGCCCCGCTACCAGACAAGGACAGGGGGACAAGGTCAGCCCTATTGACTTTGCGGATCGGATGTGTTGACCTGCCGCCAGCAGTCGAATTGTGCCCGGACGGTGGAAACCGCGCCGGGCTTTTCGATTCCGCGCTTTGGCGGCTGTCATGGCGCGACCGCTCCCTTGCGTGCAAGGGGCACTGCTACCCGGAAGGATGCAGGCTTGGCAGCCACCATCGGTAGCCCACGTGGCGGTTAAGCCCTGCGCCGAATAAGGCGGGGTGAGTCTCGGCGACTTTCACTAGGATGGCCCTTGCTGGGTGAAATGCCAGCGCCTCTCCCCCTGCTCGGCACGCCGCAGCAGACAGCCCCTCGGGGTTTCTTTCATATCAAGTTCCGCCCCACCGGGCGGGGAGGGCTGGCCCCGGCTTCGGCTGAGCGCGGCCCCCTCCGAAACATCGAGGCCCATCATGGCAAGCCCCGCGCACGGTCCGGCGAATCCGGATGATCCGCACGGCCTGACCGAGCGCCAGCGGCGCTTTGTCGAGGAGTATATGCGCGATGCTGACGGCAATGCCTCCGCTGCCGCGCGCCGGGCAGGATATGCGGCCAAGAGCGCCGGGAAGTATGCCGCGCAGCTCATGGGCAGCGAGAAGGTGATGGCCGCCATCGCACAGGCGCGGGCCGAGCGGGCCGAGCGGACCAAGATCGACGCGGATTATGTGCTGCGGCAGGCAGTGAAGCTGCACGAGCGGTGCATGCAGGAGATTGAGCCGTTCACCGACCGAGCCGGCGATCAGGTCTATGACAAAGAGGGTCGCCCGATCTACATCTTCAACGCTACCGGCGCTGCGAAGGCGCTGGAGCTGGTGGGCAAGCACGTCGGGGTGCAGGCGTTCCGCGACAAGCTGGACGTGTCGAACCCTGACGGCTCCATGGCGCCGCGCGCCATCGATGCATCGAAACTGAGTATGGACGCCCTAAGGGAGCTGATGGGGGTGATCGATGAAACCCCTGCACCTGACGGCGGCTGACCGTATCGCCATCGAGCGCGAGCTGTGCAAGCGGTCTCTGGCCGAGTTCGCAAAGCGCGCCTGGCACATTCTGGAACCCGCGACGCCGCTCAAGTGGGGCTGGGCACTGGATGCGATCTGCGCCCACCTGGAGGCGGTCTCTCGCGGCGAAATCACCCGCCTGCTGATGAATGTGCCGCCCGGAACCATGAAGTCGCTGCTGACCGGCGTGATCTGGCCAGCCTGGGAATGGGGGCCGCGCGGACTGCCGGAAAAGCGGTTCCTCGCCACGGCGCACAAACAGGATCTAGCGATCCGTGACAACATCAGGTGCCGCCGGCTAATCCAGTCCGAATGGTATCAGGCACGCTGGCCGGTCCCGCTGGTCCACGACCAGAACCAGAAGACCAAGTTCGAGAATCTCGCCACCGGCTTCCGCGAGGCTATGGCTTTCACCAGCATGACCGGCGCCCGCGGCGACCGCGTGATCCTGGACGACCCGTTGTCAGCCGACGACGCAAACAGTGAGGCGGCCTTGCTGGCGGCTGAGCTGTCGTTCCTTGAGGCCCTGCCGACCCGGATCAACAACGACCGCTCCGCCATTGTGGTCATCATGCAGCGTCTCCACGAGCGCGACACCTCGGGGCTGATCCTGACGAAGGGCCTGCCCTACACGCATCTGTGCCTGCCGATGCGGTTTGAGCCGGACCGGCGCTGCCAGACCAGCATTGGTTTCATGGACCCGCGCCGCAAGGACGGCGAACTGCTCTTCCCCGAGCGGTTCCCCGAGGATCAGGTGGCGGAACTGGAGAAGACGCTTGGCAGCTACGCCACGGCTGGTCAGCTGCAGCAGCGCCCCGTGCCGCGTGGGGGCGGGCTGTTCAAGAAAAGCTGGTTCGGCACCGTCAAGGCGCTTCCGGTGGGCTGCCGGTTCGTCCGGGGCTGGGACTTGGCTGCGACCGAGGATGCCGAAGCGGCAGCAACCGCCGGCTGCCTCATGGCTCTGGCGCCTGATGGCCGGTTCATCGTCGCCGATATGGTGCGCGTGCAAGAGGGGCCCATGGGGGTCGAGCGAACGCTACGCGCCACGGCGGAACAGGATCGAGCCGCGCATGGCGCGGTGCGCGGGTCCATTCCGCAAGACCCCGGCCAAGCTGGCAAGGCCCAGGCTCAGCACATGCTCCGGCACGTTCTGGTTGGGCACGACTACCACACCAGCACCGAGACGGGCGACAAGGAAACCCGGGCTCTGCCGCTGGCTGCCCAGGCCGAGGCGGGCAACGTCTTCCTGCTGGAAGGCGCTTGGAACGATGCGTTCCTCGATGAGCTGGCCGGGTTCCCGATGGGGAAATGGAAAGACCAGGTGGACGCGGCGAGCCGTGCATTCACCGAACTGACGACAGCGTTGCAGCCCCGCCGCTTCGCCCTGGATTTCATGTGAGGCCGAGATGGCAAAACCGCATTACCGCCGTCTCGCCGATGGCAGCACCGTCAGGGTGCACGACGGGCTGCAGAACGCCTTGGCCAACCTCGGCACGCCGCGCGACAAGGCTTTTTCCGCGACCTACGGCCATCGGCAGCGGACGCAGGACGAGCTGGTTGCGGCCTATCGGACGGCCTGGCTCGCCCGAAAGATCGTGGACATCATCCCGATGGACGCGACCCGCCGTTGGCGCGCCTGGCAGGCTGACAGCGTCGAGATTACCGAAATCGAGGCGGAGGAACGTCGGCTCGGCGTCCAGATGAGGCTGCGGGAGGCCATGACCTCAGCGCGCCTGCTCGGGGGCGCCGTGATCTACATCGGCACCGGCGACCGGGACGTGTCCCAGCCTCTGAATGTCGAGCGAATCGGCCGCCGCGGCGTAAAGCACCTGACCGTGATCGGCCGCGATCAGATCTCGCTCGGCCAGATGGATCAGGAGCCGGAAAGCGCGACCTTCGGCAAGCCGGCTTGGTATCAGGTCGGCAATAAGGGGGTGAAAATCCACCCCTCGCGTGTGGTCGACCTGCGCGGCGCTGTGACGCCGGTCGGATCGCCGATCTTCGACCAGTGGGGCGACAGCGTCCTGCAGCCGATTTTCGACGCCATGACCCAGGCAGACGGCACGGCCGCGAACATAGCGACCCTGACCTATGAGGCCTGTGTCGACGTGCTGCGCATCCCGAATCTGCGGGAAATGCTGCTGGAGCAGGGGGGCGATGCTGCTCTGACGCGCTATCTGACGACGCTGGCCGTCGCCAAAGGCAACAACGGCATGCTGGTGCTGGACGGCGGCGGCGCCATCCCGGGCAGCGAGAAGCGAGACCCCGGCACGGAATACGACCGGAAGCCGATCAGCTTCGGCGGCCTCGGCGATATCTGGGACCGCATGATGCAGGCGGTCTCCGGCGCAGCGGACATCCCGATGACCCGGCTTTTCGGACAGTCTCCGGGCGGGCTCAATAGCTCGGGCGAAAGCGATTTGCGCAACTATTACGACCGCGTGCAGGGCATGCAGGAGCTGGAGCTTACCCCGGCCCTGGCCACCCTGGATGAATGCCTGATCCGCTCTGCCCTCGGCAGCCGGCCGGACGACGTGCATTACAACTGGCGCAGCCTCTGGCAGACCACCGACAAGGAGCGCGCCGAGGTCGGCAGCATCACGGCACAGATCGTGCAGACCTTGTCCGGCGCCAACCTGTTCCCGGTCGAAACGCTGCAGGCCGCGGCGGCGAACGCCATAATCGAGACCGGCGCTCTGCCGGGGCTCGAGGCGGCGATCAAGGAGCACGGTCTGGAGCTGGACGAGGATGACGGCGACGATGACGAGCCGGCGCCAGAGGAAACGGAAGAAAAGCCATGAAAATTCAGACCGTCACCGGCCTTGTCGCGGAGAACTCGGCGGGGCAGGTCGTTGACGTGCCCGCATATAGGCTGGCCTCCCCGGGCGAGACCGACATCGCTGGCCGACCGGTCGATGTGATCGAGGCCGAGGAATCCGCCGGCGGCGTGCCCATGCGGTTCGCCACGGGAAAGGCCGCGCAGAACATCGCAGGCCAATGGGTCGACACAATCCCCGTGTCCTTCGGCGCGAGGCCGCCAGAGTCTCGCGCGGTGCTGGCCGGGACCGAAGGGCTTGGGTTCTCGGCGCATTCCTTCCTCTACCAGGCGGTGGCGCCAGGTGATTTCGGAGATCTGGGGGCTTACTGGACTGGCGGCCTGCACATCAACTATGCGGAGTTTTCCAGCCTCGGGCAGCGATGGGACGCGAACGGCTCGGATCGGACGGCCGAATATGACGGCGCGCTGATCGTGACAGAGATCGGAGATCTGGAAACAGGTCTCGCCGATCCCGCGAGTCCACAGGGCATCGACACGCTGCAGCACCTATACTGGTATGCCCTGACCGCGCAGGCCAAGGGCTGCAAGCTGCTGGGGATCTACATCCCGCACAGTCCCGAGGGCGTGAACATCGACGCTGATGCGCTGGAGAAGGTGCAATACTGGCTGGACTGGCTGCGCGCCCGGCCCGAGATCACCATCCCGGTCTATGCCATCCCTGCGCCGGTCATGGTTCGGGCGATGGTCGACCAGTTCGCGCCGACGTCGATCTATGCCGACGGCCTGCACCTGCGCACCCCGGCCTATCCGGCCCCGAACCAGATGAACAATGCCATGGGCCAGATGGTCCGCATGTTCTTGACCGGCGCACGGTCGGCCGATGACCCGAGCTGGAACGCCGAACTGGTTGGTCTGGTCGATACCGCCTGGGGCATCCTCCAGGCCTATGAAATGACCGGCCTCGGCGGCGACACCGTGGTTGCGCCGTATCCGGTAGCGGCTGACCCGCTGCCGAACCCTGACCCGCTACCCTAGGAGCAATCCATGCAGTTCACCGACACGGCGTCGGTCGCAGGAATGCGGCTGACCAATGACGGCTATCTGGTCGCCGAGGTGCGCTGCGCCAGGACCGGGTGCCAAACCTACCTCGGGGCCGAGCTGGGCCTGAACGACAAGGAGACGGTCACGGTATTCCGCCCTGAAGCGGCGGTATTCGACAAGGCCAGCCTCGCCACTTTCGCCGGAAAGCCGGTCACGCTCGGCCACCCCGCTCAACCGGTCACCGCCGAGAACTGGAAGGACCATGCAATCGGCAGCATCGGCGAAGAAATTGCACGCGACGGGGAATTCGTCCGGGTGCCGATGACCCTCATGGATGCTGCCGCGATCCGCGCAGTGCAGGACGGCACGCGCGAAATCAGCATGGGCTACACGACCGGCATCAGCATCGAGGACGGGGTCGCGCCGGACGGCACGCCTTATCAGGCGGTCCAGACCGGCCCGATCCGCATCAACCATCTCGCCATCGTGCCCAAGGCGCGCGGTGGCGCCGAGCTTCGCGTCGGGGACGGCGCGGATACCTGGGGCGTCAGCCCTGTTCCCACAGCAGCAAAGGACAGTTCGGCCATGACCGACAAAGCATTGCGCACCGTGGTCGTGGGCGACGAGGCGGTCGAAACGACCGACGCGGGCGCCCGTGCCATCGAGAAACTGAAGGCCCAGATCGTGGCAAAGGATGCCGAGATCCGGGACAAGGACAAAGACCACGCCGACGCCATCGCGGCGAAGGACGAGGAAATCGGCACGCTCAAGGCCGACGTCAAAACCGCGCAGGACGCAGCCAAGGTCGACATCGACAAGCTGGTCGCTGACCGCGCCGCGCTGGTCGAGCAGGTCAAGGCCGTCGACGCCAAGATCGACCCCAAGGGCAAGACCGATGCCGAGCTTCGCAAGGCGGCCGTGGCGGCGCGCCTCGGCGATGAGATGGTCAAGGATGCGTCCGACGCCGAGGTGCTGGGCATGTTCAAGGCCATCGCCAAGGACGCGGGCTCCGGCGATGCCGTGCGGGCGGCGCTGAAGGATGCACCCGCGCCTGTCGGAACTGCAGCGGCGCAAGACCATGCCTTCCAGGCGTCGGTCGCCGATCTCAACGCCTGGCGCACGGCCGGCAATCAGGAGGCGTAAGCCATGCCCATCACCTTCAAGGAAAACCTTGCTCCCTATGCCGTTGGCCGCCGCGCCAACATGGAACAGTGGAACACCATCTCGCGGACGCTGGAAGGCGCCACGCCGGTCGGTTTCGGCGTGCCCGTGATCGCCGGGACCGCGCCCCATACCTGCGCGCCCCTCACCGCGGCCGGGCAGAACGTGCTTGGCATCACCGAGACCTCGCACATCCTGCCGCGTCCGGGCGACCAGTTTGCGCAGTATGACACGGTCGGCGTGTGCGAATCCGGGGTCATCGGCGTCCTGCTCGGCGCCAACGTGACCAAAGGCGCGCAGGCGCGGTTCAACGTCACCAACCAGACCTGGACCGGCGCGGCAGCATCGGCGACCGTCCTCACCATCCCCGGCGCCCAGTTCGATGAAGCCGGCACCAACGGTTCGGTCGGCATCGTCCGCTACCGCCGCCCGGTGCCGTCGCTGTCGGCCGGCGCATAAGGAGAAAAAACGATGAAGTACCAGAATTTCTCCGATGCGCAGGCCTTGGCGTTCGTCCAGGGGCAGGCGTACCGCGTCAACACGCGCGTGATCGCGCAGCCCTATCCTTCGTGGGACTTTGGCCGCCTGATCTATGTCGAAACCGAGGGCGACCCCTGGGCTCCGGGTGTGCTGACCTATACCTCGGACATCTCGGGCGCCGCGAAATGGCAGTCGGGCTATGCCAAGGATGTCCCGCTGGCCGACGTGTCGCAGGACATGCAGATGAAGACGTTCGAACTGGCGGCTATCGGCTACCAGTGGAACATCGCCGAGGTCAACGCGGCCCGCAACATGATCGTGGGCGGCAATCTCCCCGACCGTCGCGCGCAGGCGGCGCGGCAGGCTTACATGAAATTCATGTGGGACCTGACCTGGTTCGGGAATGCCGAGAAGAACATGCCGGGCATCACCAACTATCCCGGCGTCCCGGCCTCTGTCGCTCCTGCGGACGGCACCGGCACCGTCCCCTACTGGGTCGACAACACCGGCGTCGGCGTGAAGACCCCTGCCCAGATCGTGCGCGACATCAACATCGCGCTCCAGGGTGTGGACAATGCCACCTATGGCACCGTCCTGGCCGACACGGTCCTGATGCCCGACGTGGCCTATACCTACATCGCCGGGACGCCGTATTCGTCCACCACGATGGAGACGATCCTGTCCTTCATCCAGCGGACGAACCTCTACACGCAGCAGACCGGCCGGCCGCTGACCATTCGCGGCGAGCGCCAGCTGCGCACCGCGGGGACGGTGGACGCGGGGGCAGGGCAGGGGCGTCTGGTCGCCTACAACAACGACCCGGCCTATGTGAAACTCCACCTGCCGATGCCGCACAACTTCCTGCCGGTCTGGCAGGACGGGCCCCTGAACTTCGTCGTGCCGGGCATCTTCCGCACCGGCGGGGTCGAGATGTTCGTGCCGACCTCGGCCTACTACCTCGACGGCGTTTCGCAGGCGCCGGCCTGACATCTTCGGGGGCTGTGACGGCCCCCTTCTTTCCATGGAGGCCGCGATGATCGTGAAGAACCTGACGAACTCCCCCTATCCCGTCGCCACCTCGGACGGCGACATCATCGCCCCCGCATTTGGTTCGGTCGAGTGCGAGCCGACGGCCGAATTCATCGCGACCGCCGCGCCGGAGTTCTGGGCGTTCGAGGATGGGCAGCCCAAAGCCAAGCGCAAGACGGCATCCGCCAAGAAATAGCGGCGTCCCTTCGGGGCCTGCTTAACCACAGGAGGGCGCGCGATGCCGCTGAGCATGACGGAACTTGCCGTGACGGCCGACGAGGCGCGGGACTACACCGGGCAGGCGGGGCTGGAGGTGGTCTTGCACGAGACCGACCTGATGCGCGGCCAGCGATATATCGCAGCGCGCTACAACTCGCGCTGGCTGATTGCCTTCGACAATGACGCGGCCCCCGACGCGGTGAAATTCGCCATCATCGAGGCCGCGCTGGTCGAGCAGAAGACGCCGGGCGCGCTCTCGCCCAATCCGGCACAGGAAGCCGCGGTGAAGCGCGTCAAAGCAGGTTCAGCGGAAATCGAATACATGGATCCTCAACGGGATGCGGAGGCGGCTGGGGGAATCTGGCCGACTATGTTGCGCGGGCTGGTGTGTAACCCGCGCCTTGGTTTCGCGGCTTTCGTGGTATGAGAGATTACCCTGGCGAGATTGACCGACTCCTGTTGTCGCTTGAGCCATCGGTCAGAGCTGCGTTCACCGAGGCAATCAACCGGATCGTGACGACCGCCGAGTTGCGCCGGGTGCAGGATTATCTGGATCGGCGCGACGTCGAGGGCTTGCTTGACGCGCTGAACCTTTCGCCGGAGTACTTTCGCTCAATCCAGGATGCGGTTGACGCGGTGTTCTATGCTGGCGCGGCCTACCAAGTCAGCATCGCCGCATCGGTCTCATCGCTTCCGTTCAATCGGCGGCACTGGGCTGCAGAGACCTGGGCCCGTGATAACGGCTCCCGGCTCATCGTGGAGATCGCTGAAACCACGCGGCAGGGCGTGCGCGAGATCGTTGCGGCTGGCCTGTCTTCTGGCCGCAGCACCGGCGCTATCGCGCGAGACATCGTAGGATCTGTCAACCGGGCGACCGGGAGGCGCGAGGGCGGGGTCGTCGGCCTCACTGGGCAGCAGGCTCGGTCCGTCAGCGGCGCCCGCGCCGAGTTGCACGCGCTTGACGCCGCATATTTTCAGCGGAAGGCCCGGGATCGGCGCTATGACGCTACGGTCCGCAGGGCGATCCGCGAAGGAAAGCCGCTGCCGGAGAAGGTGCTGAACAGGATTCTCTCGCGCTATTCGGACGGGCTCCTCATCCGACGCGGTGACCTGATTGCCCGCACCGAGGCCCACAACGCGCTGAATGCCGGCCGCTATGAGGCGATGCGGCAGACAGCCGAAGCGGCGGGTGTTGGCCTGGATGCGATCACCATCAAATGGCAAGCCACGAGGGACCGCAGGACCAGGGACAGCCACCGCGCCCTGGGCGGAAAGACCGTGGGATATGGCGAGGCATTCGTGTCCCCGCTGACCGGGGCAGCGATGCGGTTCCCCGGCGACCGGTCCTTGGGCGCGCCTGCATCTGAGATCGTGCATTGCCGCTGCACGGTCAGCTACTCGATTGAGGTCTAGGCATGGCGATGCTTGACGAGATCCGCGACAAGATCGGGGCTGTGTTTTCGGACACGGCCCTTTTCTTCAGCGAGGCCACGCTGACGCGCGCAAATGGCGCGGGAGGCTGGAAGGACGACGCCGGGACGACTGCGATCTATCCCTGCAGGGCAATGCTCGAATCCTATTCCGACCATCTGCGGGCCGTGGCCGGCATCCCGGACACAGACGTGAAGGTGATGATCGTCGGCACCAGCATCTCGGTCGACCCCCTCAAGGGAGACACCGTGACGCTGAGCGGGCGGCGGTGGGCCATCATCAAGGTCGACACGGATCCGGCCAGGGCGATCTGGACCTGCCAAGCGAGGCCGGTCTGATGGCCAGGATCATTGGCGACAAGCGTCTGAACGCCAAGCTGACACGCATGGCCAAGGGGCAGAACGTCACGCCGATCCTGCTGAAGGGGGCGGAACGGACGCGACAAGCCTATATCGAGGCGGTGCAAGAGCCATCTCCTGGCAGGCCCGATGTGCGCTATAGCCCGCGCCGAAACGTCATGGTTTCGGCTGCGGGGTCAGCGCCGAATGCGGATACAGGCCTGCTCGTCAATTCGACCGGCGTTTCCAGCGACCATCGCAACCAGGCCGAAACCTTCGCATCGGCCAGCTATGCGGATGCCCTGGAATTCGGCACCGACAAGATGGCGCCGCGGCCCGCGATGGGCCCCGCCTTTGACGAGACGAAGCGGCAAGTCGTGGCCGATCTGGCGAAGGCGCTCAGGAAAGGACTTCGCAATGGCTGACCACGCGCTGACGCTTATGCAGGCGATCCAGTCGATGCTGGATTCGCAGGTTTCGCTGGCCGGCGGCTGGCTTGCCACAAGGATCGAGACGCCGGACTATCCTGTCGGGTTCATCGACCTGACCAGTAGCGTGCCGGTTCGGGGGCAAGCCTTCTATGCCGAACAGCACCGAGGCGTTGTTTCGGTCTGGTCGCGCAAGACGGTGAGCACCGTGCCCAGCCCGGTCGAGGCGTTTCAACTTTCCGAGGCCGCGCACCGGCTTCTCGGATCCTCCGTCCTATCGAGCGGCAATCTGATCGTGCAGCAATTCCAATGCGGGGTGATGACGCCTCGTTCCCCTGACGACGGCCTGACCTGGGGTCGGTCGTTCGTCTTCACAGCCACAACTCATGAGGTTCATCATGGCTGACGTTACCGACCTGACCGGCGTCATCTCCACGCTCGGCATCTTCGTGGACCAGAGCGCGACCAGCACGCCCGACTGGCAGCTGCTGTGCGGCATCAATGCTCGCGCCTTCAACCTGTCCCGCGCTGAGCAGACGACGAACATCGTCGCGGTCTGTGGCCCGGGCGCCCCCGTCGAGACGTGGCGCGCCGCGGGTGCGCTGGACTGGACGATTACCGGCGAGGCTGCGCTGGAGCTCGAAACCTTCGACTTCTGCCGCCAGTGGATCCTGAACGCGGAGCAGCGCAACGTCCGCATCATCCACTACACCGGCGACAAGAACGACTTGGTCGCTTATGGCTACTACCAAGGGCCGGGCGTGCTGCTGGAATACCCGGCCAGCCAGCCCGACGCGAACGGCATCCCGACCGCGAACATCAGCATCAGCAAGGGCTCGGGCACGCTGACCTGGACGACCGGCGCTCCGACCTGAGGGCCGTTGCCATTTTTGTCGCATAGGTGAAGATCAGGAGGTCAACCGCATGGGAATCGGCATGAAGAACGACCTCGATCTGATCCGCGCCATTCTGGAAGAAGTCGAGAGCCGGGAGACGGCATCGGCGCAGGCTGTCGAGGTAGCGGGCTGGCCGGAGCATGTCGTCGCTCGGCACGTTGAGCGGCTGTGCAACGACGGCATGCTGGAATACGCCGGAAAGATTGCCCCGATGGATGTGCATCTGGAGTGGAGCTACTACCTGGTTCGCGATTTGACCACGCCAGGGCACGAGTTCCTGAACGCGATCCGAGCAACGGACGTGATTCAGCGCCTCAAGGCGGCGCTGAAACCGTCAGAGCTTGGCGCGCTGTCGCTCAAGAAGCTGGCCGGGATAGCCGGTGAACTGGTCGAGCAGGGCGTCAGGAAGAAGCTCGGGCTGGACTGAGGGGCCGCTCCTGGCCGAAGCTCGCGCGCTGGTGGCCTGAACAGGAAGCGCCCCGCGAGGGGCGTTTTCATCTTCGCCTATTGCTTTTCGATGGCCCAAAAGCTTGCCGGGCGCTTTCCGCCCGACTCATCCATACCGGATAGGGATGAAAGACATTCGGCAACTATTCTGTCGCGATAATGCGCTGCGGCGCGCTCCTTTTGCGAATCTGAAATAAATCTCTCGGCCCTATATGCCTCAAGCGTGAGTTCATACGCGCGCGGATCCGGACTTAGCTTCATCTGATCGGCCAATGGTCGACCGTCTTGATGTGCGGTCATCGCGAGCTCGGCAAATCGACCCCACTTCTCGCAAACATCAATGCTCTCCGAGGTTATCTCGCCCTTTGGAGCCCCTTCCGAATGCGCGACTCCCACTGAGGCGACAAGCGCAAAAACAGCCAAGAATATTCTCATGTGAGGCCCCTATGTCGAACAGCCCCATTCTCCATGCCGATCTGGGCGATGGCAAGCAACGCAGATTCTTCCTCGGGTACGATGAACTGTTGATCGTTGAACGGGAGGCAGGGCGCGGTTTCTACAGCCTTTTCCTGAACTTCGATAAGGATGTGGAGCCGAAGGAGGTTCGTGCCATTCTACGGCTGGCGCTGATCGGCGGCGGTGCGGATCCGTCCGAGGCGGCGGACCTGGTGGGCTACTATGCAGCGCCGCCGCGGCCGCTGAAAGCGGCGTACCTGATCGCATATGACTGCCTCAGCGCGGCATGGAACGGATCGGAGCGGAAGACTGGCGCCCAGCCTCTGACCAATGATGAGATGGACCGCTATTTCGCTGACCTTGAGGCCGCTTTCGTCAAGGGCGGTGGGGATACGAGCGTGCTGCGCGGCAAGTCCTTCGCTGAAATTCAGGCGCTGCTCGCCGCGCTGCGCGGTGACAAGGACGCCGCCGCGGCGCCCGACGCTGACACGTTCAATGCCATCAAGGCCAGCGCGAAAAAGGGTCAGAAGAAATGACGGAAGTTGACCGCCTCAGGGTGATCTACGAACTGCAAGACCAGCAGTTTCGCGCCGGCATGGAGCGCATGCGCAACATGACTCGGCTTACGAACGACCAAATCATCGCCCAGGCCAAGCGTGCAGAGCTTGGTTTGGCCAGTATGGGCAGGGCGTTCGCTGGGGCTTTCTCCGTCGCCGTTGTTGCCGGGGTGTCCCAAAAGCTTACCCGGATCGCGGATGCGGCAACGCAAATGCAGAACTCCTTGCGGGTGGCTGGTCTGGAAGGCGCGGAGCTGTCGCGCGTCTATGACCAGCTTTTCAAGTCGGCGCAGAAGAACGCGGCCCCGATTGGATCTCTGGTCGATCTGTATTCCAAGCTGGCCTTGGCTCAGGACACGCTCGGCGTTTCGTCGCAGGATCTCATCAAGTTCACCGACGGCATCTCTGTGGCCTTGCGAGTTGGCGGGACGGACGCCCAGGCTGCCAGCGGGTCCCTGCTGCAGTTGAGCCAGGCGCTCGGCGGCGGCGTGGTGCGAGCCGAGGAATTCAATTCGATCCTGGAGGGCACGCCGACCATCGCGCGGGCCGTCGCGAAGGGCTTGAAAGAGGCCGGCGGCTCGGTGTCCACGCTGCGCACGCTCGTCACGGAAGGGAAAGTTTCCAGCACCGCGTTCTTTCGCGCCTTCGAAGCCGGTTCAGCAGAACTGCGCCAGCAAGCCGAATCCTCGCAAACTACCGTCGGTCAGGCATTCACAAGGCTGGGCAACAGCTTGATTACGGTGGTAGGCGAGTTCGACAAGGCCACGGGCGCGTCTTCCACCTTCGCAGACGGCATCAGCACCATGAGTGATGGGCTTGATCAGTTCGACGCTGAAGCATTCGTGTCCAAGATCCAGTCGATCATCGATAAGTTCATTGAGGCCGAAGAGGCCGGAACGAACTGGCTGAACTCGGTTGGCAATTGGTCCGGCTGGTCTGACCTATCCGACGCCATGGGCGGCACCGAGGGTGGCAATATCCTGAACCCCGATGTCACGGCGGCTGAAACCAAGATTTCCGGCCTGGAGAAGGACGTTATCGACCTGCAAGCGCAGATCGAAAACAACAGCTCCCTTGGCTTCGACAACACCGAGGCCATTGCCCGCCTGCGCGAGGTGCGGAACGAACTGGCGGCATTGCGGGCCGAGGCAGCGGGCATGCCCAGGTATGTCGGCGGGCCGCGCGACCCCCAACGCAAACCTCAGGTCCAAGGGCCTGATCTTCCCACTTTCGGCCCCTATGTCCCTGCGGGTTGGTCTGCGCCAGTACCGACGGTCAGCATTGCCGACCATCCAGTTGATCCGGGCAAGCCCGGCGGAGGCTTGGGGCGTAGGCGCAGCGGTGGCGGAGGCGGCCGATCCTCTGGCGGTCAGAAAAAGACCGCGGCTGATGTGCTGGTCCTTGGCGAGAACGATATTCGCGACCTTGAACGCCAGATCAGCCTCCTTGGCAAATCGAACCGGGAGGTCGCCACGGCTGAGGCCCGCTGGGCGATGCTCGACGCCGCGAAGAAGGCCGGCATCCCTGTCAACGATGAGATGAGCGCCAAGATCGAGGCGCAGGCCGCGCAGATCGGGGGCCTGACCGAGCGGCTTGAGCAGGCGCAGTTTGCGCAAGAGCAATTCGACCAGGCCATCGAAGGGGTGGCGGATGCCTTTGCCGGCGCGCTTGTCGCGGGGGAGAGCCTGCGCGACGGGCTGGCGCAGGTGTTCAAGCAGATCGCGTCGGATATCATCAACAGCGGCATCCGCGATGCCTTGATGGGGCAGTTCGGCGGGGGCGGCGGGTGGCTTGGGTCGCTTTTCGGCGGGCTTTTCGGTGGGGGCGATCCATTGGCATCGGCGTTGCGAGGTGCAGGGCTTCCCGCTGTAAACAGCTACGACGGCGGCGGGTTCACGGGCTTTGGCTCGCGCTCGGGCGGCATCGATGGCAAGGGCGGGTTCCCGGCGATCCTGCATCCCAACGAAACGGTGCTGGATCACACACGCGGGCAGTCGATTGGCGGCGGGTCGATGGCAGTGCATATCACCGCCTCGTTTGACCAAGAGGGCAATGCTTATGTGAAGCGTGTGACCAGAGGCGAGATTCTGTCGGCCGCGCCACAGATCGTCGGGCAATCCGTGCAGGCGTCCAAGCGGTCCATGAACAAGTCGAAGGCGGGCTGGGGGCTCTGATGGTCAACGTCTATGCATGGCCCCCGGTCGCGGTGGTGGCGCGATACTGGACCATGGAGCAGCCGGTCAGCCGGTCTCGCAGCCTGATCACCGGCGCCAGCTATGTCAGCGCCGCGCAGCGCAAGCGCATCCTGGCGGGCTTCGATGTTGCGGGCTGGCCGCTCTACAGCGCCGGCTATCTCGAGGCGCTATGGCGGTTTCTCGACGGTGGTGTGCATCTGGTTCGATTGAGTTCGTGCCGCATTCCGCATGGTTCCACGGTCCCGGATGATGCCCGCGGCGGCCGCCGGATCACATGGGCGGTGCCGCCGCAGGAAATCCCATGGTTCGTGCCCGCGTCGCCTATTGAATGGCTCGACGGCGTGTCGCTTCAAGGCACGCTCATCACCAGTGGGTCATTTCCTGCGGTCCGGATTTCCGGCTTGCCGACCAACGCGCTGGTGGCGCTGCCGGGTGAGTTCCTGGCGATCCATCTGCCGGCAGGGGATGAGGCCCACATGATCGCCACGGAAACCCGATCCGATGAATCGGGCGTCGCAATCGTGCGCTTGGTCACCGCGCCTTCGAGCGGGGGGCGGGTCTCGCTTGGCGGCCGTGAGACCGGGGTGTTCGAAATCGCTTCTGCATGGCCCAAGGTCCTGAACCGGCTGCGGTTTCCGGAGAACTACGGCCTCGAGTTCAGGCAGGTCTTCGAGGACGAGCGCGGGCCCTTTGTCGAGGTCGACCCATGGAACTGAGGCGCGGCGTTCACCCGGCATTGCTCTCCGCGCTCGCGCGGGGCGGCTATCCGATCCTGCTGGCGCATCTCGACTGGCCCGATGCGCCGGTCTGGGCGCATAGCGGGGTCGGGTCGATTGCATGGGGCGGCGAGATCTGGCGCGGCGTCGGCATGCTCGGCAACGTCGAATTGCCGGCAGAGGATTCCGAGATTGCCGCGGTCGAGGCGATCATGTCGCTGGCAGGCGTCCCTGCCGATCTGGATGGCTATGCCGACGATGCGATCCGCAACCGTGCGGTCTCGATCTACATCGGCGCGGTCGCCGGGCGCCCGGGCGGTCACGACGGCAAGCAGGTCACAGGACCGGGAACCACGCTGGTCGGCACGCCGACGCAGCTGTTCAGCGGGCTGATGGACGCCATGACCTTCACCGACAGCTCCGGAGACACGGGCGTTGACCACGCGGTGCAGGTCGCGGTGGCGACTGGGGTCGAGGCGCGCTCGCGCGCGACGATCTACCATTCGGACGAGGACCAGAGCCGGGCCTTTCCCGGCGACACCGCCGGCCGGCTGGTAATCCTGGCCTATGCCCGGGCCCAGAAGTTCACCTGGCCAGAGAACTGAGGCGACGACATGTCGAGCATCCTCCCCTCCGCCGTGATGGCGGAGGTTGACCGCGTCATGTCCACGCGCTGGCGCTGGGGCGCGGCCGATTGCTGCACTGCCGCCTGCGACGTGTTCGCGGCCCTGCACGGGGTCGACCCCATGGAAACGGTGCGGGGCACCTATGATGATGCGGTTTCGGCCGCCCGGCTGATCCGCTCGTGGGGCGGGTTCCCGGAGATGGCCGAGGCGCTCGCGCGTGCTGCCTGCCTTGTCCAGAGCAACGGGCAGTCCGGTGACATCGGCCTGTCCGCGCCGGGTGATGCGGGCGGTCCCGACGGGCGGGCGATGCTGGTCTGCATCGAGCCCGGCGCCTGGGCCGGAAA
The DNA here is from genome assembly GCF_004407025.1 of Paracoccus sp. DMF. NCBI lineage: Bacteria > Pseudomonadati > Pseudomonadota > Alphaproteobacteria > Rhodobacterales > Paracoccaceae > Paracoccus > Paracoccus sp. DMF. Next base: position 18,958 of record NZ_SOKV02000029.1, on the reverse strand, counting down.
AACGGAACTTGGCTACACGATCCTGCCGAACGCGGAGAGATGCTGGTGCATATCCTGATCGCAATCGCCGTTGCGCTGTGCCTGAACGCGACGCCGGCCGAGGCCGCGCCTGTCGTCGCTGTGGTGCAAGCTGTCGGCGGGTGGCTGACGGCTACGTTCGGCGCCACCCTCGGCAGTGCTATCGCCAAGCTGGGCGTGTCGCTGTTGCTGAATGCCGCTGCCTCGGCGCTGCTGGGGCGGCCGAGCATGAAGCAGCAGGATCTGATCCGCGAGCTGCAGCAGCCGACCAGCCTACCGGTTTATCGCTTCGTCTATGGCAAGACCTGGGCGCCCGGCACGCCCGCCCCGGTAAGGGTCAAGGGCGACACAATCTATGCCTGCTATCTGCTCAATTCCCGTCCGAGCGCCGGTCCATTTACGCTCTATCTGGACAAGCGCGAAGTCATCTATGACGGAGATCCGTTTGATTTCAGCGGGGATGGCGCGGTCGCCAGCAATGAGCCTTTCGACCGGCACGTGAATTACTGGATCGGTCGCGGCGACCAGACTTCGCCGCCCGCCCGGATCCTGGCTGAGGCGCCCGAGCATTACAGATCGACCGATGGTTGGCGCGGCAAGACGGTAATCTGGCTGCGCCTGGATGCCGGCCCGAACGATGATCGGGCGGAACGCTGGCCGGCCTCGCCGCCCGAGGTCATGGTGGACGGCTACTGGTCCTTGGTGCGCGACCCGCGCCAGCCCTCGGCCCCTGCGGCCTGGTCGGCCAATCAGGCTTTGTGCACTCTCGATGCCCTGCGGGAAAACCCGCTGCGGCCGTATGACGATCGGAACCTCTGGCTGGAGACCTTCAGCTGGGCGGCCGACGTGGCCGATGAGGCTTTCCCGGTCAAAGCCGGAGGCACGATCCCGAAATTCGAGGTGAACGGCGTGCTCGCCTTTACCGACGGCGCCGAGCTGGAGGATCAGGTCGGGCCGCTGGTAAATGCCGGCGCGTCGCAGATCGTCCGCGTCGGCGGCCGGCTTGGCCTGGTCCCGGCGGTGTGGCAAGAGCCGGTGATGACGATCAGCGACGTGCTCGATGATCAGCCCATGACCTTCAACCGCTACCGGCCCTCGGGCGAGCTGGTGACCGAGGTTTCGGCCTCTTACACCTCGCTTCTGCGCATGTATGAGAATGCCACGACGCCGACTTTCGTCTTGCCGGGCGCGCAGGCAGAGGACGGCGGGCCGCCCAAGCCGGGGATGTTCGAATTGCCCCTGGTGACCGATCACCGGCAGGCGCAATACGTCGCGGCCATACTGGGGCGGCGAACGCGCATGCAGCGGTCCTGGTCGGGAGTGCTGCCCGGCGATGCGTTTGACCTGGTCGCGGGATCGGTGATGCAGCTGGAGCTGCCCGCACCCTATGCTCGGCGCAGCGGCACCTATCAGGTCGAGCAGATCCATCCCGGCTTCGACCCGGTCGGGCTGGACGGTGTGGCGATGCGCTGCCCGGTCAGCCTGCGCGAGACGACCGCGGCGATCTATGCCTGGAGCCCGGAGACCGACGAGCAGGATATCGTGGTCGAGGACTTCGACCCGACCATCAAGGGCGTTCAACCGCCCGGAGCCGTCACGCTGACCAGCGACGCCTCGACGGTGGTCATCTCCGGCGACACGTCCATCGCCCGTATCCGCCTGGGCTTTGCGCCGTCAACCTCAGGGACAGTCATCGCCTATGAATGGCAGTATCGCGAGGGCACAGGCCCTTGGCAGACCGGCGGCACCATCGACGCGATGGTGCAGGACGGTTCGGGCAATCCGTTCGGCTTCCTGGCGCCGGTGGTCGTGGGCAACCCCTACACCATCCGCGTGCGCGCCCTGGCGCCCGGCGGGGCGTCCGACTGGGTCGAGTCGAGCGAGATCACCGCATCGGCCGGGGCCTACCTGGCGCCTGCGCCTGCGCCGGTTAGCGCCATCGGCGGAGCGGGACAGATCGCGGTGACGTTCCGGGCACCGAACGACGCCGACTATCGGGCGATGGAAATCTACGTCTCGAACACCAACAACTCCGGCGCGGCCGTGTTGCGCGCGGGGCCGATCTATGGCGCGGCCAATGCCAGCGTGACCGAGATCCACACCGGTCTCGGCTCGGGCGTGACGCGCTACTACTTCGCGCGATCCCTCGACCGCAACGGCAGCCGGTCGCCGTTCAGCGCCTCGATCAGCGCCACCACTACCTAACATCGGAGAACAGCATGGCGAGAAAGCCTGTCTACAGCCTGCCTTTGCTGGCGGGCCCCCGCGCGACCAAAGCCACGCATGATGCGGAGATCAACCGCTGTCTCGGCGTAGTCTGGGATGCAGCGGTGGTTGCCGGCATGGGCACCCCCGAGGCCGAGGCGCTGGTGACGGAGTTCCAGCAGCTTCGGGACGACACGCAGGCGGCAGCCGATGAGGTGTTGGCCGAGCTGGATGCCTGGCCTGACGATCCTGGGGCGTGGCGAGCCCTGATCGGCGTGGCCGGTGATCGCGATGCCATTACCGTGGATGGAACCCATGTCCTGGACGCCACCAAATTTCTGCCGAACGCGACAGTTTTCGGGGGCAACGGCACGCGGAACTATATTCTCGACGTGTCCAGCGCAGTGGTCGGATACACTTATGCCATTTTCAACGCCGGTATTCTCGGGGACCGTCTGACGCTGGATTGTGGCGCGGAGTATGGTTTCCTCGGTTTCGGGGTGACGCCGAACAACCTGACCACGACGCAAATCACCGTCGATCCCGGGCAGGTGGCCTATATCACGCGCGCGAACCTGACGCGGGTGCATGTCTACGTCGAAGGCGTCTACTGGGTTAAGCCCGACATCAATAATTCCTGGCGGCGAATGGATGACGGCACCTATGACGTGCTCTATCGCCGGGCCGGGAATATTGCCGCGACAACCGAGGCTTCCGACATTGTGCTGCCGGCCGGATTTTCGCTGGATGGCGCCTCGGTCCTGTCGGTGACGCTACAGCCGAGGACGGACGGGGCGTCCTATAACGGCTCGCCCCCTTTCATCACCAAAATGGGCACCACGAACGGTTTGGCCGCCAATCGGGCTGCGATCTACAACCCGAACAGCACGCTGATGACCCATCCCGTCCTCATCCATTTCAGCAACGTGACGAGGTCGTAATGGCGCGCTCGGTTCATTTTCTTACCTTCGGCCAGTCCTATGCGGAACTCGGCTATGGCCGCAGTTTTTCCTACTGGCCCTTCGCCGTCGCGATGCGCCGGATGATCGACTCGGCACCGGCGGCATTGTCCAGCGCATTGGGCGTGACCGTGACCGCCGGTGACATGACGCAGCTACGTCAGGTGGCGGTCGGCGGCTCGGCCATCCGCGAAGAATTCGCGAACGGCAACAGCTATTGGGTCACGAACGGGAATGGCAACGGGCCGTCCCTTACTTCGGCGGTCAATGCCATCGCCGGGTATGCCGTGAAGCCGCAGTTCGCGATCTGGTCGCATGGCGAGCGCGACGCGCAATTCGTGAACACGCAGACCGATGTGGACAATGTGCGGTCAGCGGTGGTGAACCGACTGTTCCCCGGCATTCGCGCGGCGCTGAATTCCGGCGCCCCTCTCGGCGTGCGGATCTTCGTGGACATGCTGGGCTTCCGCTATGTCGCGGACGAGGCGCGCGAGAACATGATGCGCGACATGATGATCGGCGTCATCAATGACCAGCCCAACGTGATGCGCGGCGCCGAGAAATACGCCATCGAGCTGGACAGCACCTTTCATCCGACACAGATCGGCTATCAGACCCTCGGCGCGCACACGGGCCGGCGGATCGCAGCGCAACTTGCGACGGGCAGCAACTTGGAAGCCCCCAGCATCGCCAGCGCAAGCCGCTCCGGGAACAATGTCACCGTCAATATCAACGTCCCTTCCGGCGGCGCGCTGGTCAAGCCGACCCACCCAGCGCACTTCGGGCTCTACGACGCGGGCGGGGTGCGGCTGCCCTATTCAGCCTCCTGGTCCGGCGACAGCGTGACGCTGACCTGCCCGAGCCAGCCCGCGACCCTGCGCTATCCCGCGCGCGAGGCGCGTTTCGACGCCAGCCGGATCATCCGCCTGTCCGATCCCGCCGACCCGATTTTCCCCGGCGAGCCCGGCCTGCCGCTGCAATCGCGGCTGCCCATCAGCCTGTGAGGTCCACGCATGACGACCCTCCCTTACAATCTGGGTGAGACCACCACCCTTGGCTTTGCCGTGGACCAGGCAGACGGAACGCCCATGCCGCTGGACGGGCTGCAACTGCGCGTCGTGGTGTTTCTGACCGGCGCTGATCTGGTCATCCCGGCCTACGCCGGCGCTGGCGACGTCATCCCGCCCGGTGAGACGGTTCCCGTCCACCATCCCTCGCTGATCCTGTTCGACCTGACCCCAGAGAACTTCCAGCTGCTGCCGCGGCTCTGGCCGTGCGCGCCGGAGATCAACGACGGCACCGGATGGACGCAGCTGCCGGGCCCGGACCATTTCATCAAGGCATGGAGGCGCTGATGCCGACTATTGGTGTAGCGACCTATGGGATTGTCCGCGGTCCTGCCGGTGACGGAATCACTCCGGGCGAGCGCGATAAGATCGACGAGGCCGTTGCCGCTGCCAATGATCTGGAGGTGGCTCTGCCGCAGGTCGATCAGGCGCGTGAGGATGCGCAGCTTGCGGCGGGGCAGGCTGCCGGGGACCGGGCGGCGGCAGAGGCAGCCCGCATCGCCAACGAGACGGCGCTGTCCGCATATGACCGGCGCGTGCTGTATAAATCCGCGTTTTCGACGCTCGATGGCTGGGTGTCCGAGACGACCGGTCGCGCGACCGTGTCTGTCAGCGGCGGCGCCCTGCGGATGCAAGGCGTGGCGGGTCAATCCGCAGCGGCAATCCTGCGGCGCAGCCCGTATCTGACGATGTTCTCGGGTCGGGCCATCCGCATCACCGTCTCCATTACTGCGACCTCCCCGACGCTCCAGGTCCGCCCCCGCGTCCGCTGGCGCAATGCCGCAGGCGAAATTGTCGGGCCGGTGTTTGCCGATAATAAATCCGGCTGGGCTGCGGGCGTTGCAACGTTGCAGTCCTGGGACCTGCAATCGCCTGGCGATGGCTACACCGAGGTCGAAATCGCCCTGCAATTCTCGAATTACGCAGCGAACCCGGCATACGAAGTCATCAACTCGGTTATGGTCGAGGATGCCACCATCGACAGCCGGCTGCCGAAGGCGGTCGAGTCCGAGACGATCCGGGCAGCGCAGTCGATGGTCACGCTGGGGCTCAACCGGCTGAAGACCGGCGATCTGCTTTGGAAGCCTGCCGGCTCCGACGCGGTCTTGACGACCGCCGATGGCCGGGGCTGGATTCCGAGCGGGGCTGTCACCCCGGAGCATTTCGGCGCTGTCGGGGACGCCGACGAAACCGCCATGACCGGGACCGACGACACCCTGGCGCTGCGGCTGGCCATGGAATGGTGCGCGCGCAACCGGCGCTGGCTCGTGCTGACCAGCAAATACATGCGCGACAACAGCACGCTGACGCTCTCGCCCAGCATCGGCGGAATGGATCTGCGCATCCGTGGCGACGCGGGCAATGCTATCATTTGTCCCGACACGTCTACGGCGCGCCGCGACGCGCTGGTGCTGGCATCTGCTGCCCCGCCGCGTGACGTGACGCTGCGCGGCGTCAATTTCGTCGGCCCATGGAGCCAGGGCGTCACCGCCGATGGCAGCAATTTCCTGTCCGGGCAGTGGATTCGGGAGCTGGATATCGACGGCTGCACATTCACCGGCTCCAAGCGCGGCGCCGTGGGTTGCACCGGCCCGACCGGCACTTTCGCTTATCGGGCGCGCATTCGGAATTGCAAATTCTCGATGAACGCGACAGGCGGCGGCGGTATCAGGAACTGCAAGATCTGCATGGTTGACGGCAACCATTTCGAATATGGGTGGGATGATTACGTCGGCGTTCACAATGACGATGGCGAATATACCCTTGATCGCATTCACATCGTCACGAACAACACCTTCTACCAATGCCAGGGTATTTGCGCGTCTGGTGGTGCCTCAACGACCATCTCGAATAACCGATTTTCGATGTGCTTTGGCCGCGCTATCGGGGTGTTCGGATGGGCGACGTTCCACAGCCTGACCATCACGGGCAATGTGATCGAGAATATGTTTAACCAGGAGCTAATGTCTGGCGTTCTGGTGCCGCGATCCGATGCCATTTACGTCACCCTGCAAACCGCCGTCAACAATCTCGGCCTGCCCGGATACGAATGGGAATCCAATGGCGCAGGTGGTGTGCAGACGCCCTATGGCAATTACTACAAGGTCGGGCGCACCGAAGGTGTTGGCACGAAAACCCGTGCTGCATCCCCGATGCATTCGGTCTTGATCGACGGAAACGTGATCACGCGCACTCTGCCGCCGGCCGCCTCGTGGAGCGAATACGGCCTGCCGCAGCAGATCCGAACGCGACTCGGACCATACACCGGAGAAATCACCCGGGCGATGATGCTGGATCGAGGCATCCGCTTTGAGGGCGGATCGAGAGGCTGCCGAATTTCCAACAATATCGTGGACGGCGCGGCGGTTTGCATAGACGCCAGTGAGTATCAAGTTGGTGAAACCGCGCCTGTTTCCAATCACAAGGCGCTTTCCATCGTTGGAAACACGCTGCGCAATTTCTCCGATAGCGCGATCCGCTTCTTTGGGGTTTCAGGAGACGCGGCCATTTCCCTGAACGAATTCGATGGCGACCCGCTTTTTGAGAGCGCCAGTCGGAATGCGGACGGAACCTGGAACTTCTCTGGCGCCGCCGCCTGCGGGGCGCTCTATGGTTCGGACGCCAGCAACCTAGCGCTTTCGGTTTATGGCAACAGCTTCCGCAACCTGCGCCGGATTGTCGAAGGGTCGATCCCTCAGGCAAGTTTCAGCGATAACCGGCTGTTTTGCGACCCGGTATCAGACGATGAGGCCGCGGGGAATATCGGCATCGGCGGCTTTGGCGGCAGCATTTCTCGGGTGGGTCAACTGATTGTGGAACAGGGCAATCCCGCCCTGCCGAACTTTGGTCGCGTAACCAGCCGGGCTCTCCATGCGTCGTCGGCCGTTCCCAGCACGGGAAAATATGCGAGGGGCCATTTCGTGCGCAACCTGGCCCCGACACCGGACGGCAGCGGGGCGGTGATCACGGGATGGCTGCGGCTCACCACCGGATCGGGTCACGTCCTCGGCACGGACTGGCGCGCCATCGTGGCCTGAGGGTCGGCGGGCGCCACCACACGCCCGCCTCTCCCTCTTGATAGCACGCCCGGCGCGACCCTGCGTCACATACCGGACACAGCAGGCCAAACGACTAAAGGAGGAACAGCGCTTGTGAACCCTGAAAACATCATCCGCGAGATCGGCGGGGGCTTGGGCGCGGTCGTCATCGTCGCCCTGGGCATCGTGGTCGTGGTCCTGTTCCGGCGTCTGATCGCGGTGCAAGACAAGCGAATCGAGGAAATGCGAGAGATGGGGCGCGAGACCCGCCTCATTGTGGAGCAGACCAACCTGGCATTGGGCACCCTCGCCGAGCCGCTGCGCGAGGCTGTCCGAGAAATGAGGGCGCGCAAATGATGAGCCTCATCCGACAACTCGCAGGGAAGAGCCGCCGAGAGGCGGAAGGGGACCGGCTCGCCGACGACTTGCGGCGCGACCTCAAGCAGGGCGAGCGGAAGGCCAAGGCTCAGCGGCTCGTGCTGGAACGCCTGGTCGCGGAAATTCAGAAGGATGTGACATCATGGCCCTGACCATCGGCGCGCTCGCCATCATCAACACGCTCGGCTATCTCGCCGTCATCTGGGCGTTTCGAGCCAGCTTCCGCGAACTGAACAGCGCGACATGGTGGTTCGCCATGGGGTTCGCCATCCTTGCCGGCGCCATCATCGCCCGCGGCCTCTACTGGGACGTATCGTTGCCTCTGATGCGGCTCTGGGTTCCGGAGTTCGCCGCGTCCTGGTCCGAGGCCACTCGGGGGCGGCTGATCAACATCGTGTTCAGCGCCATGAAGATGGTGGCGTTCTTCTGCGCCCTGAAGTGCCGTCAGAAGATGATTCCAGAGGAGGAGCGGTCTCGCTGGCCATGGTGGCGCGCATGGCTGCATCCGACGAAGATCCGCCTGCTGCCGTGGTGGTGACGATCCACTAGGATGATCAACTGGTCGTCGTGCCACTGGTAGGAGAGGACGCTTCCTCCTCACTGATGCTGACGCCAAGATCCTTTGCGAGCGCCTCCAGCGCGGCGATGGTCCCGTCGTAGCTGTCTCCGGCCTTCGGGAAGCGGGCTTTCTGCCGGCGATAGAAGGCCAGCCACTTCGGCAGCTCGTCCAGCGGATAGGTTGCCGACCACATATTGCCGGTCAGCGTGAAGGTGGCTTCGTCATGCGTCGCCTTCATCTAGGCGCGCTCCCGCCACCAGCGCTCAATCTTGTCGCATAGACCCGGGATATACGTGTCCCAGAACAGCACCTCCGTTTCCCCGGCGGGGATGAAGAACGGATGATCTTCGTCATCTCTGTCCCACGTCCCCAGGACCTCGCCGTCCTCGGAAATGACATCTCCATCATCCAGCAACCTAATCGCCCAACCCATCACCACCGCTCCGTGCGCCTGCGTCTCGGACGCTCGCATAGCAGCGGCTTGATCATTGGTCGATCACCCCTGTAGCCCGCCCCGCCACCGCGCGGGGCTTTTTTCATGAGGACACCATGACCAATCCCATCACCGCGCTTTTCGCGTGGCTCTCCGACGTGTTCGGATCGAAGTCCAAGGCCAAGAAAGCAGCCGGCGCGACCGGCGCGGCCGGGGTCATCGCCGCCGCTGCCATCTTCATCGGACCCTGGGAAGGCGAGCGCACCGAGGCCTACCTTGACCGCATTGCCAAGCCCCCGGTCTGGACCGTCTGCTACGGCGAGACGCGCGGCGTGAAGGCCGGCGACCGCTACACCAGCGCGCAATGCACCGACATGCTCATGGCGGCACTCGCGACCTATCGCGACGGCCTGACCCGGTGCGTCCCGGCGCTGCCGCAGCAGCCCGAGGGCGTGCAGGTGGCGCTGGTGTCCTGGTCCTACAACGTCGGGACGGGCGCGGCCTGCGGCTCGACGCTCGCGAAGAAAGCCAATGCCGGCGACTGGCAGGGCGCCTGCAACCAGCTCCCGCGCTGGGACAAGGCCGGCGGCAAGCCCGTCAAGGGCCTGACCAACCGGCGCGCGGCTGAAACGAAACTCTGCCTCAATGCACTGAAAGGACAGTGACCATGCTCAAGGGAGCCCTCGCGCTAGTGCTGCGCCAAGTTCTGCTCGTCTTTGCCGGGATGCTGGCATCGGCCGGCATCATCACCGCGACTGCCGATCTCGGCTATTACTGCTTCGACACCCGCTTTGTCGCCGATGCGACGGCGACGGCACTCATGCTGTTCCTCGGCGGGGGAGCCTCGGCCGGCGCAAGCATGCTCTGGCGGATCTGGGCCAAGAAGGGCGGCGGCGTCACCTGACCGCTGAAACGACATCGGGCCGGCCGCACCACACAGCCCGCCCGATCAGGTCGGGGCAACCACAAACCAATTACCGCCACGAAAAAGGACTACTCGCCACCGACCCCTGCAATCTGCACGAGAGCTTCCGCGAGGTGAAGTTGCCCTTTTGGTCAACCTTGCTCGGACCCGTATAGGTTGCGCAGTTGCTGCTTCTCTCATGCTGTGGTTATATCGGGTCGGCAGCCGAGCGCGCGCTGCCTCTTGTGCTACTGTTAAACCCACCACGAAGACCGCCCCTCGGCTCACACCGGGGGGCGGCTTTTTGCGTTTCAAAGATTTGATCGAGCCTGTGCGTCAGATAGGGTCCGGGTGATGGCACAGTCGCACTCACCCGTCCTTACGGACAGCCGTTAATAATCGTTGACAACTTTAACGTGCAATCCTTAAGCACCGCAGACAGCGCGTTCGGTATCAACCTGACTTCGCCCAACCTCTGACATTGGGAATTTCCATGCCTGTCTACACGCTTAATGTTTTCTCTAACGCGGCCATCGGCCAACCCAACTGGTTCCTCGGTGGAGCCCAGAATCTCGCTGTAAGCGCTGTGGATGTCATGCAGATTCAGGACAACGACCCGGTCCTGCAAGACGAAAGCAACAGTCCCGAAGAATCTCTGGACCTTGATGGTGAGCAGGTTCTGGCCGCGGCTCTTGGCCTCGGATCCGCTGGGCAGGTTGTCCGGAGCGTCTTCAAGCAGACGATTGTCAACTCGACCACCGGCGAAACCGGCACTGCCTACACCATCCGGATCTACTCCGGCACATCCAACGAGAACCTTGGTGGACAGGTCGGCGACTACTACTGGGCGTCGACCATCAAGGTCAGCGCCGGGGATGTCGTCTCGCTGAGTTCGACCGGCGATAACGACTACAACGGCACTGTCGACTACAGCACTCTGGTGGCCTGCTTCACGCGCGGCACCGCCATCCGCACGCCTCGTGGCGAAGAACTGATCGAGACGCTGAGCGTCGGTGACATGGTGCTCACGCAGGACCATGGCCAGCAGGCCGTGCGTTGGATCGGTTCGACGCTGGTGACGGCTGATCGCCTGCAAGCGCAGCCGCACCTGCGCCCGATCCGCATCAAAGCCGGCGCGCTCGGCAAGGCGATTCCGAGCACCGACCTCCTCGTATCGCCGCAGCACCGGATCCTTGTCCGCTCCCGGATCGCACAGCGCATGTTCGGAGTGAACGAGGTTCTGGTCGCGGCCAAGCAGCTTGTCGCTATCGACGGGATCGACGTAGCCGATGATGTCGAGGCGGTCGAATACTTCCACATCCTGTTCGACCAGCACGAAGTCGTCGTTTCCAATGGGGCCGAGAGCGAGTCTCTCTATACCGGCACCGAGGCCCTGAAATCAGTGGGTGCCGCAGCGCGCGAGGAAATCCTGGCGCTGTTCCCGGAGCTTGCGCAGGACGACTATACGCCGGTGGCTGCGAGGCAGCTTTCGTCTGGTCGGCAGGGCCGGACGATGGCGGCCCGCCACGCGCAGAACCGCCAGGCGCTTGTCAGCTGATACAAGAATTGCAGCTTCCTCGGGCCGCATTGGCTCGGGGAGACCTCGGCGGCGGAGAGAGCGGCCACGAAATCGGCCCGTGCCCGCTCGGGATCGACGGTGCCGCGGTCGAGGCCGAGGCAGGCCAGCACGGCCATCTGGTAGTCGGGGTCGTCCTGGTCGCAATGCGCCAGCAGAGCCGCGCCCATCCCCCGGGCGTCGGTCACCGTCCGAAATCGCCCGATATCCTCCTCATAGGTGACTGGCCTGATCGTTTTCGTACTGGGCATCTAGCCACCTCGCATTGCTGACCCCTCGCAACCCGCCGCGCGCGGGATTGTTCCGCTTGCCCCGTCCCGGTTCGCCCGGGGCGGGGGCCTTTCTTTTTGCACATCGGCGGCGTTAGGGTTGATCCTCATGGAGTGGGGGTGAAATGAGTAAGAATCAACCGATGCCGGAAGCTGATTATCGCACGATTTCACAGCAGTATGCTCAAGGCGGGATAAATGCCTCAATCCTGATCAACGGAGGTGCGGCAGTGGCGGCGCTTTCTCAGTTCGCCAGCTTGGAAAATCTGATGTCTGCCTGGACCATCGGCGCTGCGATGATGCTCTATGCGACTGGGGTGCTGGGTGGGATGGTCGCGTGGCTGTCTGGATTTATGGCGTCGCGCTACGTTGATCGAGCGCTTCGCGGAGAAGAGGGCGATTATGAAAAATCAGATGTCTGGATGTTTTCCGGAGTATTGACAATTATTGTGTCAGGGTTAGCGTTTTTCGCCGCGTGTCTCGTGCTTGCCGCTGGCTTAATCCGTGTCTAGAGCATCCGCAGATGTGTAATCGCTACCAGACCAGACCATCGGCAGACGAGGTGCGGCGAGTATTCCCGGCCCGCGACCGCACGGGCAATATGGCATGGCAGGATGACGTCTATCCCGACCGGCTGGCGCCGATCATCCGGCACGGCGAAGACGGGCCCGAGATTGCCCAGGCCCGCTGGGGCATGCCGACGCCGCCGCAATTCCTCCCCGCGTCCCGGCGTGACAGCGGCGTGACCAATATCCGCAATGTCGGCAGCCCGCACTGGCGCCGCTGGCTCGGCCCGGAGCATCGATGCCTGGTGCCGGTGGTGCGCTTCAGCGAGCCGGGCAAGGACCACAAGCCAGTCTGGTTTGAGCCGGTCGATGGCGAGCCCATCTTCTTTGCCGGCATCGAGACGCGAGGCTGGACCAGCATCCGCAAGGTCAAGGACGGCGAAACCACCGACGATCTGTTCGGCTTCCTGACCTGCCCCCCGAACGCCGAGGTCGGCGCCATCCACCCCAAGGCCATGCCGGTGATCCTGACCGCGCCCGGCGAGTGGGAAGCGTGGCTGAATGCCCCATGGGAGATCGCGAAGCAGATGCAGCGGCCGCTTCCGGATGGTGCGCTGGTAAAGGTTTAATTCGGCCCTTTGCAGACGTTGGCGCGACGATCTGATGCTACGTCGCGGCTTCACCACTGCGGACATTCGGGGTGCCTGCAGCAATCTTCCTGTCCGAGCTTGAAGCAGGCTTCGCGCGGATTGCGGGTTGGCGTCGCGCAGAGTAAAAAATTCCGAGCAACACCGGGAGGTATTTATGGACCAGTCCGATCAGGAACTCGAGCGTCTCAGCGCGCTGTTGCATGCGCTGCCCATCGAGAACATGCCCATGACGCTCAGTGAACTTGATGGCTATGTAGTCGGTGTTCTTGCCTGCCCGGATATGATCCCGCCCTCGGAATGGATGTCCCATGTCTGGGGAGAGACAGGTGAGGCAAATTTTCCCGATCAGAAATCCGCCGAAGCCACGGTCGGTGCGGTCATGGCTCACTACAACTCGGTTGCGGAGGCGATGACCCGCTCACCTTGGATCGAACCCATCTACGAGGTTGACCCCAACAGTGATGAGGTGATGTGGGAGCCTTGGATCGATGGCTTCACTCGCGCTATGGGGCTAAGACCGGATGCTTGGGATCGACTGCTCGCTCAGGCCGACGAAGAGACGCGGACGACGATGATCTTCTTGATGGCGCTTCAGGAAATATACACTGGCCACAGCAAGTTCACGGATGAGGAGATCGACGAAATCGACCTTGAAGCACCCAATCTGATCCCGAACTGCGTTGCGACGATACTCTATCAGTCTCGTCCCGAGCTTTCCCGCATGGAGCCCGCAAATCGTTCCGAGATGCCGTTCAACGCCGGTCCCCGGCCCGGGCGGAACGACCCATGCTCCTGTGGGTCGGGCCGCAAATACAAGCAATGTTGCGGTCGGAACTGACCGATCGCCCAAGTCTCTCACGGCCCTTCCGCGACATTTGTACAACACGCAGCATGACGGCAGACACCGACGCAAAGGACGGATACAGGTCATTTTCTGCAATCGCATGAAAGTCTACTATGCTCAACAGCTGGCAATCTCCTCTCACCCGGCGCTCGCTCAGGGATTTGGAACCGCTGAATCAGCCATAGCGATAACAGCCTATCGAGCTGAAGTCCCTTGACCTCACCGCCTGAACAAAGCCAATCTCGCATATCCGTGACACGCCCCTTGGACATCTGCGACAATTTTCGACATGACCGGGCTGAGTTAAAGTTCATCGCCTCCCTATAAGCGAGGTGCGCTGGCAGAACCGAGCAAATCCCCGGCTTGTTTCGAGTGAGCCCGAGAGCCACGATCAGGCGGATCGAAATCGCGAATCCAACACAAGTTAGACCCATGACACGGCAGCTGCCAATCTGAGAAAAAGGTACTGAAACACAATGCCAACGAGAGATCGGTTTGAGTTCGCACTCGACAATACCAAAAAGACTCAGTGGGAGCTCTTCGAGGAGCTAGCGTCCTCTTTCCTTTCGTCGGAGTACACGCAGTTGAGGACGATGGCCTCTGCATCTGGAGATGGTGGGCGTGACAGCGAGCTATTCTCTGACGAAGGGATCAGCTCTGTAGCATTTCAGTACTCTGTCACTGACGAGTGGGGCCCCAAAATTCGCAGTACAGTTAGGAGGTTGGAGGAAAATTTTGGTGACATCGCCGTATTGAAGTACGTAACAAATCAGAAAATCGGGGCGAAGGCTGACGAGTTGAAGAGAGAACTTATGGGAAAGGGCAAAGTTCTCGATGTTCTTGACCAGTCCTGGTTTTTGGACCGCTTAGACTCAGATATGAACAGAGCAGGCGCCGCAGAACGATATTGCAGCCTTGTGGCAGACCCGATCATCGATGGGAAGGGGCTGTCCGGCAGGTCAACCAAGTCACTCACGCGCGATGAACTCAGCGTGGCACTCTTCTATCTGGACATGCAGCGCGCTGATGACGAGATGGGCAAAAACCTGACGCGAACTAGTTTCGAGGCTCTCGTTAAGGCAGCGCTCGCCGATGCGACCCCTGAAAACCCCATGCCTCGAGACGAGATATATACGAAGGTCAAGAAATTCTTGCCGCGATATGAGATTTCTCACATTAAGAGATTCATCGATAGCGCGCTTTCCAGATTGAAGAGGCGTGACCTTAATTACTGGGAAAAGACTGACTCATTCAACCTCAACCATACCGTTCGAGAACACCAGAGAGATCTCGCGGCTCAGCGCCTGCTGTCCAAGGACTTATTTGCGCGAGAGATTACGGAGACGATCAGTGGCCGGGTTGAGGGAGGCCCCGAACTAGCCTCGATTGCCACTGATTGGGCATTCGCCTGTATTGATTCGTACTTCTTGAAACAAGGAGAGAGATTTGCCTCCGCAGTAATTAAAGGAGAGATTCCAGCACCGGAGGCATCTGACTTATCGGATGCCGCATCAGAGGGGATGTCCATTGCGGGCGTCAATAAGCGCCATGCCCACCTGAAGAAGAAAGTTACTGACCTTGTATTAGACACACTCGCCGCTCCGAGTTTATCGGCGAAGAAGTACCTAACGGGACGCGCAAATTCCTATACTCTTCTAGCATTCCTGTCAGAAACGCCTGACATCCAGTCAGCGACAAACAAGCTGTTCTCAAGGGGTATTATCTGGCTCGACTCCTCCGCGCTATTGCCATTATTCCCAGAGGCGACCTCCCAAGGGCTTGACAGGACCTTTCACAACATATTCGAACGCACTAAGCGAACCGGCACCAAACTAAAGGTTAGCCCCGGTGTTGTTGAAGAAGTGGAAAGGCACCTCAATCGCTGCAGGTCCTACGCCAGCTCTCAAAATTGGAGCGGGAGCGTGCCCTACGTTTATCAGAGGTATGTTCTTCAAGGTGGGCAACGGGATAGATTTTCCGGTTGGCTTGAGAAGTTCATAGGCGATTACAGGCCTATGGATGACGTTATTGATTTCCTTGGCGAGGTTGGCATTGATGTCGCGGAACCAGAGTTGGGTGATCGTCTGGATGATGATTTGAGGTCTAAAATTACTTCTTACTGGCAAGAGATTCACGCGCGGAGAAGAGGTGGGGATGAGTACAATATCGACACAGATAAGCTGGCTCGGCACGATATCGAGTGCGTAATAACTGTCCTCAATGAGCGAGCTCGAGAAGGAAGGGAAGCTGGCTTCAAGTCATGGCTCTTAACGCTAGATGGCGCCGCGCATCGAATGGCAGCCGCGGCGGAAATACGTGCCGCAGATCCGAACTTCATTTCTCCCATCATGTCGCTGGACTTCCTTCTTAAATATCTCGCCTACGGACCGGCGCGTGATATCGCTTATAGAAACGATTCTGACAGTGTCAGGGTCTTTGCGCCGGAACTTTTCGATAACATCCCTCCCGATTTGATGAGTGTCGCTGAGAAGGTTAGATCCGATTTGGCCACGCTAGATATGAGCGTTGTCAAGCGGCGCGTGAGAGATGGCATTGATAAAGCAAGCTCGTCCATCGGCGAAGCCCACCTTGGAGGACTTGAGGAAATTGATGCAAACATGGATCAACTATTCTAGCCCCGACTGTTATTGGGTGTTCCGGCCCGGACGATCACATGGACCCTCGGCAATCTGCGATTATTCATAGCTAGATCCACCCTGCGCGAGGTTTGGGATGGGAGGCAAGCATGCTGATCTCACTTCACCAACAGGCGGAGGCGACACAGAAGATTTGGGCAGGAATCCAAGCCAGTTCCGAGCGCGCTCGGGTGGTCGCGGAGCGGCGCGAACGCCATGTCGCCGGAATGGAGGCCGAATGCGCCTGGGTAACCAAGACCAAATGCGCGCGGATCTACGTCCGCGTAATGCGCACTGCTGCCGTTCGTGACAAGCGCAGCGAACGGCAGCTCCCCGCCCTTAACCTCGCTCAAAGAATCCCGGATGCGGCTGGTTGACGCCGAACCGGATCGTCCCCGGCCCAAACCTCTGGTTGATGAAATCCGCCGCAGCCGAGGCGCGCTCTCCGCGCGTTTGCTCGGCCGGAGCGACCGGCAGCAGCAGGTCGCCGGTGCGTGAGGTCAGGAAATCCACGTCGCCCAGATGCACGCCGATGGCAGCCAGCTTGCGCCTGCGGATCGCGGGCCACGCCTGCCGCCAGAGAGCGCGGTTGATCCGCATGAACTCCAGCGTGTCCTGCGTCGGGGCGCAGCGGATCGACCGCGCCCATGCCGCACCGCCCATCGGCGCGAGGTGCAGCGCGAAGCTGCTGGCCACCCGCCCGTCGCGCCGCAACCGGGCTGCGGCCTTTTCGATCAGCCAGCGCGATACGAGATAGGCCTCGGCCGGGGCTCTGAACTCGGGCGCCAACACCTTGCTGTTACCAAAGCCGCCGCGCTGCGTCTTAACCAGCGGAATGGGCTCGCCCTGCAGCGACCTGACGAACCGCTCGCCCTCGACGCTGCGCCAGATCGCCCGCGCGTGCCGCGGGTCGAGGCGGCAGAGCGACACCATGTCCCGAACGCCAGCGGCTTCCAGCCGCGCCCGCATCGAGCGCGAGATGCCGGGCAGATCGTCCAGCGCCAGATGCGCGATCCGGTCGGGCATGTTGTCAGGGCCGAGGTGCTGGCAGCCGTTCGGCTTCTCCAGCTTGCCCGCGATCTTGGCCAGCAGGTGGTTAGGCCCGATGCCCGCACTGAACCGCAGGCATTCCCCGACCTCGGCCGCCACGGCCGCCTTGAGCCGGGCCACCAGCGCGCGGGCGCCGGCCAGTTCGGTTGCTTCGCCCGACAGCACGATCTGAAATTCGTCCACTGACCTGATCCGCTCCAGCTCGGCAAACCGGTCCAGGACGGCGGCCACGCGCAGATTGAACCGCACATAGAGCCGGTGCCGGCTTGGCAAAAACACGATGCCGGGGCAGAGCGCCCGCGCGTCTGGCACACTGGTGCCTGTTTTCACGCCGAATGCCTTGGCCTCATAGCTGGCGGCGACGCAGCAGCCCTTCTCGTTCTCCATGGCGGTGATCGCCACCGGCCGGCCGCGAATCGCGGGGTTCAGCTGCTGCTCGACCGAGGCGAAGAAGCTGTTCATGTCGATGTAGAGCGTGCGGAAAGGGCCCATTTCTAACGATTTCTGATTGTGGCGTTCCTGCCCGTTTGTTCTATAATTGTTCTCATTCGGCAAGAGGACGAAATGGACAGGAAACAGCAGCTCGGAAACGTCAGCTTCGGCGGCGCTTGGTCGGAACAGATCGCTGATGACGAGGCGCTGGAGGCGGCCATGCGGCGCCTCGACGGGGCCGTGATCGACACGCTGGCTGAAGACCTGCGCGGAGACGCGGAGCTCGAAGCGGCGCTGGCCCTGGCGACGGCTGCGCACCCCAAGGGGGCGATGCTGGCCGCTGCATGGGGCAAGGCCCTCGGCCAAGCCAATGGCGGCCTGCGCTATGCCGAGCTGAAGCGGATCGCAACCGCGCTGCGGGTGGGCATCGGTGCCCGGCTGCCGGCGCAAGGTAATGGAGCATGATGATGATGGGACTGAAGCCGATCAGCTGTCGCGTGATGGCGTTCGACGTGACCGAGGAGGAACTGATCGCGGACGAGCTTCGCGAGGTGATCCCCGGGTGCGAGGTCAAGGCGGTGCGCCGGGTCGGCCGGGATCGCTGGCTGGCCGACGTACGCAAGCTCGGGAAGCGGGAAACGGTAACCGAGACGATCAAGACACATGTCGTCGATGACACATACCTCGGGATCGAGGTGCTGGGCTATGCGCCGATCCGGCATGTGGCCTGAAGGCTAGCGGGCATGCCATAGGCCGTCACTCATCGCGCATCCTCCTGGTTTGCCAGCCGCAACAGCACGTCCGCATGGCACGGCTGATCGAGCGGACACCAGCAGGCCAGATCGCGACCGCGAAGATGATGGACGTTAGCGATGATCCGGCCGATGTGGCTGTCCGGGTGAGCGACCGGCGGGCAGAAAGAGCCGTTCGACATGAAGCCCTCGACGGCGGAAGCGAAGCGGCGCACCGCCTCGGCCGCGTCGGGAATGCCCGGTTCGCCCACCCGCCACGGATTGCCCCATCGCGTTGATCGGTCAACCTTCACCGCGCTCTCGGGCATTCGCCATCCCTTCGTGCGCTTGAGCTGGATTCGCTTTGGCGTCATCGCGCGTCCACCGGGGGCTGGGGCAGGGCGGGCCTGCGGGACAAGAACCAAAGCTGAAGAAGCGCGGTGTTCCCGCCGGTCCAGCTGGCTGCGGCCCATTCGGCGCTGATTAATCCGCCGGCCACCATGCCGACGTTGATGACGGCGTTCATCATGGAGATGCCGAGGCTGATCATGCTGTCGCTCCTCCGTGGATGGGAAGAATCGACGCGCCGCGGGGCAGGGGTGAAATTTTGGAAGAAGGTTCATGCGACTTAGGATCACTTCGCTGGAAGCTACCTAAGTCACTGAAAATAATGGTGGGCGATAACGGATTTGAACCGCTGACA
>NZ_SOKV02000028.1:0-43625 GCF_004407025.1 Paracoccus sp. DMF | reverse complement strand
CGCCGGCGCCATCACCCCGGTGCCGGGCGGCGTCGGGCCGATGACCATCGCCTGCCTGCTGGCCAATACGCTGACCGCCTGCTGCCGGGCGAACGGGCTGCCCGACCCCGAACTGGTCGGCTGAGATTGCCGGGGGGCCGGGGGCTCTGCCCCCACGCGCCCGCGGCCCCAGGGTGGGGCCACGGGCGCGTTCCCCCGGGATATTTGCACAAGAAAGAAGCCGGGCCCCGCCCGGGCACAGTGGAGAGCACGATGACCAAATACTGCCTGACCGTAGCCTGCCCGACGACGCGGGGCATCGTTGCCGCCATCTCGGGCTATCTTGCCGAGAAGGGCTGCAACATCACCGACTCGAGCCAGTTCGACGACATGGAGAACGACAAGTTCTTCATGCGCGTCAGCTTCCTGTCCGAGGAGGGCGTCGGCCTCGAGGAGCTGCGCGCCGATTTCGCCGAGACCGCCAAGGCCTTCGGCATGGTCTCGGCCTTCCATGACGAGGCCGAGAAGATGAAGGTCGTGATCATGGTCAGCCGCTTCGGCCACTGCCTGAACGACCTTCTGTATCGCTGGCGCATCGGCGCCCTGCCGATCGAGATCGTGGCGGTGATCTCGAACCACATGGACTATCAGAAGGTGGTGGTGAACCACGACATCCCCTTCCACTGCATCAAGGTCACCAAGGAGAACAAGCCGCAGGCCGAGGCCGAGCAGATGCGCATCGTGCGCGATTCGGGGGCCGAGCTGATCGTGCTGGCGCGCTACATGCAGGTCCTGTCGGACGAGATGTGCAAGGCGATGTCGGGCCGGATCATCAACATCCACCACTCGTTCCTGCCCTCGTTCAAGGGCGCCAACCCCTACAAGCAGGCCTTCGAGCGCGGCGTGAAGCTGATCGGCGCCACCTCGCATTACGTGACCGCGGATCTCGACGAGGGCCCGATCATCGAGCAGGACATCATCCGCGTCACCCATGCCCAGTCGCCCGACGACTATGTCTCGCTGGGCCGCGACGTGGAAAGCCAGGTCCTGGCGCGCGCCATCCACGCCCATATCCACCGCCGCGTCTTCCTCAACGGCAACAAGACCGTCGTCTTCCCACCCTCCCCGGGGTCCTATGCCTCCGAGCGCATGGGGTGAAAAGCCCACGCAGGGCGGCCATCGAGCCGCCTTGTCCCGGCGCATGTCTTCTCCGTTTTCCAAATACCCCCGCCGGAGGCCGGCAACGGCCAGGATCACGCAGGGCGGTGACCCAGCGCCGCGTCCACGCTGGCGGCATAGCGCACCAGCGGCCGGCGCAGCCCATGCGTCAGCAGCAGGCGGCGCATGTCGCGGCGGGTGCCGGTCAGCCACAGCTCGACCCCGCGCCGATGCGCCTTGTGCGCCAGGCCCTCGATCATATTGGCGCCGGTCGCGTCCAGGAAGGGCACGGCGCTGAAATCCACCACCAGCCGGCGCGCGCCGTCGTGGATATTGTCCAGCACCGAGCCGATGCTGGCCGTCGCCCCGAAGAACAATGCCCCCGAGATGCGATAGACCACCACGTCGCGAGGCTGCGGCTGATCCGGCCGCGCCTCGCCGTCGGGCCGGTCCGGGGCGACCAGCGGCGTCTGATCCTCGATGCCGGTGGCCTGGCTCATGCGCTGGATGAACAGCACCGATCCCAGTGCCAGACCGGTGACGATGGCCTCGGTCAGGTCGCGGAACACGGTCAGGGCAAAGGTCACCAGGAGCACCGCCGCCTCGCCCCGGCCCGAGCGCAGCAGGATGGCGATGGCCGGCTTCTCGATCATGTTCCAGGCCACCACCGCCAGCACCCCGGCCAGCGCCGCCAGCGGGATATAGGCGGCGAGCGGCGCCGCCACCAGCATGAAGGCCAGCAGGAACAGCGCATGCAGCATGCCCGCCACCGGCCCATGCGCGCCCGAGCGCACATTGGTCGCGGTCCGCGCGATGGTGCCGGTGACGCAGATGCCGCCGAACAGCGCCGAGCCCATGTTCGCCACCCCCTGCGCCACCAGCTCGCAATTCGAGCGGTGGCGGCGGCCGGTCATGCCATCCGCGACCACCGCCGAGAGCAGCGATTCGATGGCGCCGAGCAGCGTCAGCGACAGCGCCGCGGGCAGCAGCGCCAGCACCTTCTGCCACGAAACATCCGGCAGCGCCGGCGCGGGCAGGGTCGAGGGGATGCCGCCGAACTTGCTGCCGATGGTCGCCACATCCGCCCCGCTCAGGGCCACGACACCGGCCGCCAGCGCCACGGCGATCAGCATGCCCGGCCAATGCGGCCGCAGGCGCTTCAGCCCCAGGATCACCGCGACGGTCGTCAGCGCCAGCGCCAGGGCCATGGGCGTCAGCGTGGCCCGCGCGCTCCACAGCGACGGGATCTTCTCCAGCAGTTCCCCCGGCTCATGCGCCATGTCCAGGCCGAAGATCTCCTTCAGCTGGCTGGCGAAGATGATGACGGCGATGCCGGCGGTGAAGCCGACCGTCACCGGGAAGGGGATGAACTTGATGAAGGTGCCCAGCCGCAAGAGCCCGATCGCGACCAGCATCATCCCGGACATGAAGGTGGCGAGGATCAGCCCCTCCATGCCGTATTGCGCGACGATCCCCGCGACCAGCACGATGAAGGCCCCGGCCGGCCCGCCGATCTGGAAGCGCGAGCCGCCGAGCGCCGAGACCAGGAAGCCGCCGATGATGGCGGTATAAAGCCCCTGGGCCGGGGTCGCGCCCGAGGCAATCGCGATGGCCATCGACAGCGGCAGCGCCACGATGGCGACGGTCAGCCCGGCCAGCGCATCGGCGCGCAGCTGCCCGGCGCCATAGCCCTCGCGCAGGACGGTGATCAGTTTCGGGGTGAAAAGCGGCGCGAAACCGGGGTTCGCACGGGCTTGCTGCATCATTTGGGCCGCACCTTCGCAAAGGAGGCGGCGGGATCGTCGGCTGTCGTCGGCGGTCGCCGTCGCGATTAACTCGTCGGACCGGATTTCAGCCGCACGCCGCGCCCGCCCGAGGCACTGGCCGCGCCCTCGCCGATCAGCTCGACCCCGGCGGCCTCGAGCGCCTCGACCACGCGGGTCAGGCTTTCGACGACGCCGCGCACATTGCCGTCGCTGGCTTCCATGCGCTGGATCGTGGGGACCGACAGGCCAGACAGTTCGGCCAGCCGCTTCTGGTCGATGCCAAGCAGGGCACGCGCCGCACGCATCTGGGCCGAGGTCATCATGCGCTGATTCCCAATCCTTGATGAGGCATGGCTACCATAGGCATAGTGATATTTCAAATATCATTCATGCCATCTGATATGTCATGCTCGACCAAGCGGGGTTGAGCCGGCACCACGGCAAGGGCTAGATCCGGGGACGGAACCCCGCCGATCTGCCGGAGCGCGTCATGTATAGCAATGCCCTGACCTATCTGCTGCTTTTCGCCTTTGCGCTGAGCATCTCGGCCATTTTGGTGGTGTCGCTGATCCTGAAGCTGCGCGGGCAGCTGTCCGAGCGCGGCAAGGTGGTGGCCCGCGCCACGCTGGCGGTGGCGATCCTCTCGATTGCCATCGCGCAGGTGAAGCTGGGGCTTGTGGGATGAGACCAGCCTGCATGTCCGCCGCGCCCCGCGCTGGCTCATGGGGCACTGACCGGCGCCGCGCCATGAAAAAGGCCCCGCATCGGCGGGGCCTTTTCCTGTTCGGGACCGGATGGATCAGAAGTCCATCTTCAGGCCCAGGGTGACCGTGCGGCCGGGGGCATAGAGCGGATCGATGTCGCGGGCCAGTGTGTCGCCGCGATAGACGTCGCGCTGCACATAGCTCGACCGCTCATAATAGGTTTCGTCAAAGACGTTATCGATGCCCAGGTGGACCACCAGATTCTTGTAGTTCTGCGGACGCCATTCGCCGTAGAGGTTCACGACGGTATAGGAACTCTGGTCATAGAACCCGGCGTTGGTGCCGTTCGGGTTCAGCAGATGGGCGGCATCCAGTTTGTTGGCCCATTCCACTGTCGCACCGACCTTCAGGTTGTATTGCGCGATCTCCTGGTCGACATAGAGCGCAGCAATCTCGCCCACGGGAACGGCGGCGCCGCCGGCCGGTAGGATGTCCTTGCCATCCTGGGTCACGTCGGCCTTGGTGAAGCTGCCGCCGACGCGACCGCTGCCCCAGCTATAGGCAGCTTGCAGGGTGAAGCCCTTGCTGCGGTATTCCTCGGCATTGCCCAGATAGGGCGCGCCGGTATCGGGGAACACCAGTTCTCCCATGTCCTTCAGTCGGGTGTCGAAGAAGGTCAGGTTGCCGGTCCAGTTGTCCTGATCGACATTCAGGCCCAGCTTGACGTTGCGGGCGCTGGAGGTCTCATAGTCCTCGGCGACATACAGGTCGGAAGTGCGGGCGTGCAGCAGCGCGTATTCGCCGAAGCGGTGGCCCAGCCAAGTGTGCGATGCACCGGCAAAGACCTCGTAGCCATCAGCGAATTCGTAGGAGACGGTGCCGTTCACGCTGGCGCCGGTGTCAGAATGGCGGCCGCCGTTGAAATCGGTGAAGCGTTGATGATCCAGGCGCAGGCCGGTGGACAGGTCGATGCCGTTGTCGAACTCGAACCGACCCTGCACGAAGGCGCCAATCTGCATCGTGTCCATCGTCCAGCGCGGTCCCGGAACTCCGTCGTCGGGCGGGGGCAGCCGGTTGTCGCCATAGGCATCGACGTCATAGTCGCTATACGCCCAATCGACGCCGGCGGTGATCGTGCCCTGGCCCAGCGTATAGGTGTTCTGCAGCTTGCCGCCGACAGTCTGGTTCTCCAGATTCATGTCGCCGTTCACGTCGCCGGTCTCAGGATCGCCGTCGTTCGGCACGTAGTTTGGACGCTCATACTTGTTGTTGCTGATGAACAGCGTCGCCTCCGGATCCCAGGCGTCAGTCGGCGCGGTCGAGCTGTATTTCAGCGTCAGCGTATTGCGGGTGACCTTCAGCGGGTAGACCAGCGTGTCCGCGTTCAGGTCCATGTTCATCTTGATGGTGCGGTCGCCATCGTCCTCGGTCCGGTCATAGGAGAGTTCGATGCGGTGGGTGTCGAATTCGTAGCCCAGTTTCATCAGTGCGCCGCGAAGGCCCGGCTCGGTTCCGGCAATCTCATAGCCGTCGCCGTTCTCGTAATTCTTGCCATCGGTGCCGTGGATCATCGCGAACCAGTCGAAGCCCTCGTAGACGCCATAGCCGGCCAGCGAAGCGGAAAGGCCGCGGCCGTTGCTGCCATAGGACAGGCCGACGCGGCCGCCCTGGGTCTTGCCTTCGGTCAGCAGATCCTTGGCACCCACGGTTTCATAGCGCACCGCGCCGGCGGCGGCGCCGAAACCGGCATCGGCGGCGGCGGCGCCGGCCTCGACCTCGACCGATTTCAGGAAGGCCGGGTCGATCACGTTCGAACCGGTGTGGTGCCAGCTGGTCGGACCCTGCGGCACGCCGTCCACGGTCACCGCCAGGTTCGACTGCTCGAGCCCGAAGACGTGGATGCGCTTGGCCGGACCCGCGCCGCCCGAGACGGTGATGGCGGAATCGCGGGCGAACAGCTCGGACACGTCGGCGGGCTGCATCGCCTCCAGGTCCTCGGGCGTGACCGTGACGCCGCCGGTGGCCTCGACGTTCTCCTGGCCGCCGGCGACCAAGGTGATCGGGTTCAGCACCACGGCCTGGGCCTGGTCGGCGCCGGCCAGGTCCTGCGCGTGAAGCGCCGAGGCAAGGGCAAGGGTGGAGACCCCGGCAAGGGGAAGAAGCTGCGACAATCTCATGGGCCAAGCCTTCGTCAGTTGGAACTTTGCCGCGACTTCATAGGCAGCTCGCCGGAATAGGCAATAAAATCTCTCAAGAATTCTCACGAATGGGTGAGAGAAAAGCTAGGCTTTGTGGCATTCCTGCCGCAGTCGCCCGGGCGCCGCCCCTTGCAGCCTGGCTTTGCCAAAGCCGGGCAAAGACGCTAGAGCAGGCGCAATTCGCACCGCGGAAAGCGCAGGATGAGCATCAACCTTTATCAGAACGACCTGCCCGACGACCTGGACCTGGGTCCGGTCGTGGCCATCGACACCGAAACCATGGGCCTGGACCCGCGTCGCGACCGGCTGTGCCTGGTGCAGCTGAGCAGCGGCGACGGCAACGCCCATCTGGTGCAGATCGCCAGGGGCCAGCGCAAGGCGCCGAACTTGACCCGGATGCTGACCGACCCGAAGGTGCTGAAGCTGTTCCACTTCGGCCGCTTCGACATCGCCGCGCTGGAGGCGAACCTGGGCGTGGTGACCAAGCCCGCCTGGTGCACCAAGATCGCCAGCAAGATGGTGCGCACCTTCACCGACCGGCACGGGCTGAAATACCTGCTCTCGGAACTGGTCGGCGTGGATATTTCCAAGCAGCAGCAGACCAGCGACTGGGGCGCGACCGACCTGACCGACGCGCAGCTGGAATATGCCGCCTCGGACGTGCTGCACCTGCATGCGCTGAAGGCCGAACTGGAAAAGCGGCTGGAACGCGAGGGCCGCATGGGCCTGGCGCAGGCCTGTTTCGACTTCCTTCCCGCCCGGGCCCATCTGGACCTGCTGGGCTGGGGGGATGAAAACGACATCTTCCGCCATTAGGATGCCGGGCATGAGCGCATATCTCGACACCGCCCGCAGGGTGATCCTGACCGAGGCCGAGGGGCTGGCCCAACTGGCCGGGGCCTTGGGCGACAGTTTCGACCGCGCGGTCGAGGCGATCCTGGTCGCGCGCGGCCGCGTCGTCGTCTCGGGCATGGGCAAGTCCGGCCATGTCGGGCGCAAGATCGCGGCGACGCTGGCCTCGACCGGGACGCCGGCGCAATTCGTCCACCCCGCCGAGGCCAGCCACGGCGACCTGGGCATGGTCACCCAAAGCGACGTGGCGCTGGTCTTGTCGAACTCGGGCGAGACGCCGGAGCTGGCCGACCTGATCGCCCATACCCGCCGCTTCCAGATCCCGCTGATCGGCGTCGCCAGCCGGGCCGAATCGACCCTGCTGCGCCAGGCCGACGTGGCGCTGGTGCTGCCCGCCGCGGCCGAAGCCTGCGGCACGGGCATCGTGCCCACCACCTCGACCACCATGACCATGGCCCTGGGCGATGCGCTGGCCGTGGCGCTGATGGAGCACCGCAAGTTCACGCCCGAGCATTTCCGCACCTTCCACCCCGGCGGCAAGCTGGGCGCCAAGCTGTCGCGCGTCGCCGACCTGATGCATCAGGATATTCCGCTGGTGCCGGAAACCGCGCCGATGGCCGATGCGCTGCTGACCATCAGCCAGAAAAGCTTCGGCGTCACCGGCGTGACCGATGCGCAGGGCCGGCTGACCGGCATCATCACCGACGGCGACCTGCGGCGCCACATGCAGGGCCTGCTGGACCATTCCGCCGCCGAGGTGATGACGCGCAACCCGCGCACCATCGGCCCCGGGCAGCTGGCCGAGGCGGCGCTGGCCGAGATGCAGAACCGCCGCATCACCAGCCTGTTCGTGGTGGCCGAGGACGGCCAGCCGGTCGGGCTGATCCATATCCACGACTTCCTGCGCACCGGGATGGTCTAGGCCATGACCCGCTCGCGCATCGTGGCCCTGCTGCGCGTGATCCTGCCGCTGACGGCGCTGGCGATCCTGTCGGTGCTGTTCCTCTTGGGCCGCAAGCCCGACCCCGAGGCCAGCATCCCCTATGCCGACGTCGATCCGCGCGAGCTGGCCGAGCGGCAGGTGGTGACCAGCCCCAGCTATGCCGGCGTGACCGAGGACGGCGCCCAGATCAGCGTCACCGGCGACGAGGCGGTGCCCGGCAAGGACGGCGGCGGCAGCGCCACGGCGGTGCGCATGACGCTGCGCGCCCGCGACGGCCGGGCGGCGGATGTCAGCGCCGGGGCTGCCTCGCTGGCCGGCGACCAGGTCCGGCTGGGCGAGGGCGCGCGCATGACCACCGCCGACGGCTGGGTGCTGACCGCGCCCGAGTTCCTGGCCTCGACCACCGCCGGCACCGTGGTCTCCGACGACGAGGTCAACGTCCGCGCGCCCTTCGGCGAACTGACCGCCGGCCGGGCCGAATTGCGCCCGCTGGGCGATGGCAGCGGCGATCACGTTCTTGATTTGAGCGGCGGAGTTCGATTGATATACCGGCCATGACCCTCGCGCCCCTCCGCCGCATTTCGGGGCTTCTCATGCGCCAGAAAGGAAACCCGATGATCCGGCTGCGACCGCTTTTGCCCGTGATCCTGTCGCTTGCGCTGGTGTGTGGGCAGACGGGCGCGGCCGGCGCGCAGGCGACCGCGGGCTTCGGCAATGCGCAGGACGTCAAGCAGCCGGTCGAGGTCACCGCCGACGCGCTGTCGGTGGACCAGAAGACCGGCCGGGCGACCTTCAGCGGCAATGTGCTGATCGGCCAGGGTACGATGCGGCTTTCCGCCGACAGCGTGACCGTGACCTATGCCCAGGGCGGGCAAAACCGCATCAGCGCGCTGCATGCCGAGGGCAACGTCACCCTGGTCAGCGGCGAGGACGGGGCCGAGGCCAAGGCCGCCGATTACGACGTCGAATCGGGCAATGTCGTGCTGACCGGCGACGTGCTGCTGACCCAGGCCGGCAATGTGCTGGCGGGCGAGAAGGTCACGGTGAACCTCGCCACCGGCACCGCCCAGGCCTCGGGCCGGGTGCGCAGCGTGCTGCAACCGGGAAGCCAGAAATGAGCCAGCCGGAACAGGGGCTGCGGGTCAGCGGCTTGCGCAAATCCTATCGCAACCGTCCGGTGATCCGCGACGTGGCGCTGCGGCTGGACCGGGGCGAGGTGGTGGCGCTGCTGGGTCCGAACGGTTCGGGCAAGACGACCTGCTTCTATTGCGTCGCGGGGTTGGTCGCGCCCGATTCGGGACAGGTGCTGATCGACGGCCAGGACGCGACGCGGCTGCCGATGTATCGCCGCGCCCAGATGGGCATCGGCTATCTGCCGCAGGAAATGTCGATCTTTCGCGGATTGACGGTCGAGCAGAACATCATGGCCGTGCTGGAACTGGTCGAGCCGCATGTCCACCAGCGCCGCGAGCGGCTCGAGGAGCTCTTGGGCGATTTCTCGATCGGGCATCTGCGCGGTGCCTCGGCCATGGCGCTGTCGGGGGGCGAGCGGCGCCGGGTCGAGATCGCGCGCTGCCTGGCGGCCGATCCGGCCTATCTGCTTCTGGACGAACCATTCGCCGGCGTCGATCCCATCGCCGTGGGCGAGATCCGCGGCCTGGTCCATGACCTGAAAAGCCGTGGCATCGGCGTGCTGATCACCGATCACAACGTCCGCGAGACGCTGGAGATCGTCGACCGCGCCTATATCCTGCACGATGGCCACGTGCTGATGTCGGGCACCACGGCCGAGATCGTGGCCGATCCGCAGGTCCGCCGCGTCTACCTGGGCGAAGCCTTCCGCATGAACTGACGGCGGCTTCGCGCGTTCCCTTCGCGCAGCCGTTGACACAGGCCCGCCGCTGTCACCAAATGAAGGGACGGCGGGGCAAGAACGCCCGGCCCGACAAACCCGGGCGGCGCCTGCGCGAGGGCCGCGACCACACCGGGCAACCGAAAGGACGGACAACCATGCGCTACCAGATCAGCGGAAAACAGATCGACGTCGGCGACGCGCTTTCGACGCATGTGAAGACCGAACTGGGCGAAACCATCGACAAGTATTCCCAGCGCCCCACCGATGCGACGGTTATCTTTTCCCGCAACGCGCATGAATTCATCTGCGATGCCGTGGTGCATCTGTCGACCGGGCTCAACGTCTCGGCCAAGGGTGCCTCGACCGAGGTCTACGCCGCCTTCGAGCAGTGCCGCGAGCGCATGGACAAGCAGCTGCGCCGCTACAAGCGCCGGCTGAAGGACCACCACAAGGACCGGGTCGAGCCGGTTGCCTTCGAAGCCGCCGGCATGTATGTGCTGGCCGCTGATGAGGACGAATGGGAAACGCAGGACGACCGCCTGCAACCCATGATCATCGCCGAGATGGAGACCCGCGTGCCCACCCTGTCGGTGGGCGAGGCGGTCATGCAGATGGAACTGGCCGGCAGCCCGCTGCTGGTCTTTCGCAACGAGAAACATGGGGGCGTGAACGTCGTTCACCGCCGCGATGACGGCAACGTAGGCTGGATCGACCCCCGCAACCTGGGCTAGACTGCACGGAACAGTCTTGAGAAAACCAAACGTCCCGGCCGTGGCACCTGCGGCCGGGACTAGCACAATTTCGGGCGACATGCAGATCAGCGACATTCTCTCTCCCGCCGCGGTGCGGACGATGAGCCAGACCACCAGCAAGAAGCGGCTGTTCCAGGAAATCGCCGAGCAGGCGCGCGCCGTCTATGGCGTCGACGCCCCGCAGACGCTGGACGCCTTGCAGGAGCGCGAGACGCTGGGGCCGACCGGCGTTGGCCATGGCGTGGCGCTGCCCCATGCCCGGCTGCACGGGCTGGACCGCGTGGTCGGGCTGTTCCTGCGGCTGGAAAAGCCGCTGGATTTCGACGCGGTGGACCGCCAGCCGGTGGACCTGATCTTTGCGCTGCTGGCGCCGAAAAGCTCGGGCGTGGATCATCTCAAGGCCTTGGCGCTGGTCTCGCGCACCCTGCGCGACCAGGACCTGCGCGCCAAGCTGCGCGCCAATGACGACCCGGTGGCGCTGCATGCCATGCTGGCGGCGGCCCCGGGGATCAAGGCCGCCTGACTGCCTTCGGGGGTGAAATCGGCGCCCGGACAGGCTATAGTCCCGGTGGGAGGACTATCGCATGACCAGACATATCGCGGATCACATGCGGGAAAGCGGCAGCAGCCGCACCCGCAATTTCACCCGGCAGGAACGGGAATCCGGCACCCATCCCGCCATCGCGGCGCTGCGCATGCGGCCGCGGTCCCGCGACGAATCGGGCAACCGCCGGGCCGCCGAATTCGCCCGCATCGAACGCGGGCGCCAGGCCTGACACCCGGCACCCCGAAATCGTCGGCACAATCGAGACCGGCCGGGCATCGCTGCCCGGCCGGTTTGGTTTTCGGCATGGGTCCTGCGCTCAGGCGCGGACCAGCTCTTCGTAATCCGCGGCGATCTTGCGGGTGTGGTCGCCGACCTGGAAATGCCAGTCGCCGATCTGCCCGACCGGGGTGACCTCGGCCGCGGTGCCGGTCAGGAAGCATTCCTGGAAGCCGTCCAACTCCTCGGGCTTGATGCGGCGCTCATGCACCGGGGTGCCGCTGTCCTTCAGCATCTGGATGACGGTCTGCCGGGTGATGCCGTTCAGGAAGCGGTCGGCCAGGGGCGTGTGCACCTCGCCGTCCTTGACGAAGAAGATATTGGCGCCGGTGGCCTCGGCGACATAGCCCTCCCAGTCCATGAACAGCGCGTCCGAGCAGCCCTTCGCCTCGGCGGCGTGCTTGGACATGGTGCAGATCATGTAAAGCCCGGCGGCCTTGGCGGCGGTGGGGATGGTCTCGGGGCTGGGCCGCTTCCACTTGGCGATGTCGAGCTTGGCGCCCTGCCATTTCGCGTCGCCGTAATAGCTGCCCCATTCCCAGGCGGCGACGGCCATGCGCACCGGGTTGCGGCGCGCCGAAACCCCCATGTCCTCGCCCGAGCCGCGCCACATCACCGCGCGGACATAGGCGTCCTTGAAGCCGTTGGCGTTCAGCACGGCCTCTTTCGCGGCGTCGATCTCTTCGGCGGTATAGGGCGACTGCATGTCCAGCAGCCGGGCCGATTCGATCAGCCGCAGCGAATGTTCGTGGCCCTTGAAGATCTTGCCGCTGTAGCAGCGCTCGCCCTCGAAGACCGAGCTGGCATAATGCAGCGCATGGGTCAGGATGTGGACATTCGCCTCGCGCCACTCCACCAGCTTGCCATCCATCCAGATCTTGCCGTCACGATCGTCATACGCGCCTGCCATTTTTCCCTCCGGCCGGTTCTGTTTTCGGAATGTTGCGTGTCCTTGTCGCATCCGGCAAAGAAAATTGCGCAACTTGGGCCTTTGGCTATCCATTCATGGTTGGAAAGTCAACAAGCCTGACGTAATAAGAGCCATGCGTTACGGGGATGCCATGCAAAACAAGGTGAGCGTATCGGGGGCGGGGGGCGAAAGCCTGCTGTTTCTGACCGACGACCAGCTGCGGCGCGGGATCGAGGCGATGTTCTTCGCCTATCGCGCCTTCACGGCCGATCCCGACCTGATCCTGGCCGAGCTGGACTATGGCCGCGCCCATCACCGCGCGATCCATTTCATCAACCGCGAGCCGGGGCTGACGGTGACGGCGCTGCTGGACGTGCTGGGCGTGACCAAGCAGTCGCTGAACCGGGTGCTGCGCACGCTGATCGAGGACGGGCTGGTCGAAAGCCGCATCGGTCGCCGCGACCGGCGCGAGCGCCAGCTCTACCTGACCGAGCAGGGCGCGGCGCTGGAACGGCGCCTGACCGAGACCCAGCGCGCCCGCATGCGCGCCGCCTATCGCGCCGCCGGGCCGCAGGCGGTCGCCGGCTTCCGCCAGGTGCTCGAGGCGATGATGGACCGCGACACGCTGCGCCAGTATCGCGCGCTGAAAGACCTGCCGGAGACGCCATGACCCCCGATCCGCAACCGGCGGCCCATATCCTGGTCGTCGACGATGACGAACGCATCCGCAGCCTGCTGCGCCGCTTCCTGATGCGCAACGGCTTCCTGGTGACCACGGCGCGCGATGCCGCGCAGGCCCGGCGGCTGCTGGGCGGGCTCGACTTCGACCTGATCGTGCTCGACGTGATGATGCCGGGCGAGGACGGATTCACCCTGACCCGCGCCCTGCGCCAGCGCATGGCGACGCCGATCCTGCTGCTGACCGCCAAGGGCGAGACCGGCGACCGCATCGAGGGGTTCGAAAGCGGGGCCGACGACTATCTGCCCAAACCCTTCGAGCCGCGCGAACTGCTGCTGCGCATCGCTGCCATCCTGCGCCGCATGCCGACGGCCGAGGCGCGCGGACCGAAATTCCTGTCCCTGGGACCGCTGCGCTATGATGCCGACAAGGGCGAATTGTGGCAGGGCGAGGCGCCGCTGCGGCTGACCGGCACCGAACAGGCGTTGCTGAAGCGCCTGGCCGATACGCCGCGCCAGCCGGTCAGCCGCGCCGAGCTGATCGAAGACCTTGGCCGCAATCCGGTCGAGGAACCGGGCGAGAATTCCGAACGCGCCATCGACGTGCAGATCACCCGCCTGCGCCGCAAGATCGAGCCGGACCCGAAGGAGCCGCGCTATCTGCAGACCGTGCGCGGGACGGGTTACATGCTGGTGCCTGACTGAGCACCGCCGCGCTTCGTCGCCGCTGCATGGGTATTTGGGAAACAGAGAAGGACAAAGCGCTGCGCTCATCCTTCTCTGTTTCTCAAATACCCAAAGAACCTTTCCACCCGTGCCGAGGTATGAAAAAGGGGCCCGAAGGGCCCCAGGTCACACCAATGCGCCGTGGCAATGCTTGAACTTCTGGCCCGAGCCGCAGGGGCAGGGGTCGTTGCGGCTGGGGTTGCCCCAGGTGGTGGGGTCGGTGGCGTCGAAGCCCGCGACGCGGCCCGAGACTTCGCCGCCCTCGGCTTCCTCGTGCTCGGGGTGCATCTGCGCCTCGGTTTCGGCCTGTTGCTGCTGGTATTCGCGCAGCATCTGCTCACGCTCGGTATCGGTCAGCGGCCGGATGCGGGCCAGTTGCTGGGTCACGTCGAAGCGCAGCCCGTCCAGCATGGTCTCGAACAGCTGGAAGGCCTCGGTCTTGTATTCCGACAGCGGGTCGCGCTGCGCATAGCCGCGGAAGCCCACCACCGAGCGCAGGTGCTCGAGCGTCACCAGATGCTCGCGCCACTTGCCGTCGATCTGTTGCAGCAGCACCTGCTTTTCGATCTGGCGCATGTTGTCGGGGCCGAACTGTTCAGCCTTTTGCGCCATATAGGTGTCGGTTTCCCGCTGCACGCGCTCGCGCAGCGCGTCCTGGTCCACGCCTTCCTCGGCGGCCCAGTCGGCGATGGGCAGGTCCATGTTCAGCCGCTCGATCACCGCCTTGTGCAGGCCCTGGACATCCCATTGCTCGGCATAGGCCCGGGGCGGCAGGTGTTCGTCGATCAGGTCGTCGATGACCTGGGCGCGCATGTCGGCCGCGACCTCGGCGACCTCTTCGGTATGCATGATTTCCAGGCGCTGGCTGAAGATCGCCTTGCGCTGGTCGTTCATCACGTCGTCGAATTTCAGCAGCTGCTTGCGGATGTCGAAGTTGCGGCCCTCGACCTTGGCCTGGGCGCGTTCCAGCGACTTGTTGACCCAAGGGTGGACGATGGCCTCGCCATCCTTCATGCCCAGCGTCGACAGCACCTTGTCCAGCCGTTCCGAGCCGAAGATGCGCATCAGGTCGTCTTCCAGCGACAGGAAGAACAGCGAGCGGCCGGGGTCGCCCTGCCGGCCCGAGCGGCCGCGCAGCTGGTTGTCGATGCGGCGGCTTTCGTGGCGTTCGGTGGCCAGCACGAACAGACCGCCGGCATCCAGCACCGCCTGCTTGTCGGCGGCATGCTCGGCCTCGATACGGGCGCGCAGTTCGTCGGGATTGGCCTCGGGATCGGCGGCCAGCGCCTCCATCACCTTCATCTCGACATTGCCGCCCAACTGGATGTCGGTGCCGCGGCCGGCCATGTTGGTGGCGATGGTCACGGCGCCGAGCTTGCCGGCATCGGCGACGATCTGCGCCTCGGCCTCGTGCTGGCGGGCGTTGAGGACATTATGCGGGATGCCTTCGCTGGTCAGCATCTGCGACAGCATCTCGGATTTCTCGATCGAGGTGGTGCCGACCAGGATCGGCTGGCCCTTGGCATGGGCTTCCTTGATCGCCTCGATCACGGCGGCGTATTTCTCGGCCGCGGTGCGATAGACGCGGTCGTGCTCGTCGATGCGCTGCACCGGACGGTTGGTCGGCACCTCGACCACTCCGAGCTTGTAGATCTCGGCGAATTCCTCGGCCTCGGTGGCGGCGGTGCCGGTCATGCCGGACAGCTTGTCGTAAAGCCGGAAATAGTTCTGGAAGGTGACCGAGGCCAGCGTCACGTTCTCGGGCTGGATCGCCACGCCCTCTTTCGCCTCGATGGCCTGGTGCAACCCGTCGGACAGGCGGCGGCCCTTCATCATCCGGCCGGTGAATTCGTCGATCAGCACGATCTCGTCGTCGCGGACGATATAGTGCTGGTCGCGCATGAACAGCTTGTGCGCCCGCATCGCCTGGTTGACGTGATGCACGATGGTGGTGGATTCCGGGTCGTAGAGCGTCTGGCCCTCGGGCAGCACACCCGCCGCCTGCAGCCGCTTTTCAAGGAATTCGTTGCCTTCCTCGGTAAAGGTGGCGTTGCGGGCCTTTTCGTCCAGCTTGTAATGCTCGGGCGTCAGTTCCGGCATGAACTTATCGAGCGTGATGTAAAGCTCGCTGCGGTCCTGCGACGGGCCCGAGATGATCAGCGGCGTGCGCGCCTCGTCGATCAGGATCGAGTCGACCTCGTCCACGATGGCGAAGAAATGCCCGCGCTGGGTCATCTGGTCGATGGAGCCCTTCATGTTGTCGCGCAGGTAGTCGAAGCCCAGCTCGTTGTTGGTGGCATAGGTCACGTCGGCGCGATAGGCCTCGCGCTTTTCGGCGTCCTCCTGGAAGGGATAGACCACGCCGGTGGTCATGCCGAGATGGGCAAAGACCTTGCCCATCCAATGCGCGTCGCGTTTTGCCAGGTAGTCGTTGACGGTGACGACGTGCACGCCCTTGCCCGCCAGCGCGTTCAGATAGGCCGGGAAGGTCGCGACCAAGGTCTTGCCCTCGCCCGTCTTCATCTCGGCGATATTGCCCTGGTGCAGGAAGATGCCGCCCATCAGCTGGGTGTCGAAGGCGCGCAGGCCAAGCGCGCGGCGCGCGCCCTCGCGGCAGTTGGCGAAGGCTTCGGGCAGAAGCTTGTCCAGATCCTCGCCCGATTGCGCCCGGCCCTGCAATTCGCGGGTCTTGCCGATCAGGTCGGCGTCGGACAGGGCGCGGAACTTGTCCTCCAGCGCGTTGATCTGGGCCACCAGCGGGCGGACCGATTTCACCTTGCGGTCGTTGGGCGTGCCAAAGACCAGTTTCGCCAAGTTTCCGATGCCGAGCATGTGAGCCTTCAAAATCGCGTATCTGGGGGTGCGCGGGACGTTCCGCCCACTTGCCGCCACC
Organism: Paracoccus sp. DMF; assembly: GCF_004407025.1. Lineage (NCBI taxonomy): Bacteria > Pseudomonadati > Pseudomonadota > Alphaproteobacteria > Rhodobacterales > Paracoccaceae > Paracoccus > Paracoccus sp. DMF. The sequence goes on along the minus strand of NZ_SOKV02000028.1, from coordinate 27,388 downwards.
ATTCGCCTTGCCCTATCACTTGGGCCGGAAAAAGGCGACGGGCGCGCATTTTCGGTTGGGCCGGATGTATGCGCCGGGCGCTTGAGTGTCAATGTTTTCGCCCGTTCACCTGTGCGTGGATGCGCGCCCGCATGAAAGGGAAAACCATGCTCCGACCGCTTCTTGCCGCAACCGCCCTGACCTCTGTCCTGCTGGGCGGATTGCCCGCGTCGGCGCAGGATGCCGATACCGTCGTCGCCACGGTCAATGGCGAGACGATCACGCTGGGCCAGATGATCGCCATGCGCCAGGGGCTGGACGCGCATACCACGCAGGGCCTGCCGGATACGGCGCTGTGGGACCTGATGCTGGACCAGATGGTGCGCCAGACCGCCGTCGCGCAACAGGCCGAACCGCTGAGCAAGCGCAACCAGGCCGCCATCGAGATCGAGAAGCGCGCCTATCTGGCGGGCGCCGTGCTGGAAAAGGTCGCCAGCGCCGAGCCGACCGAGGCCGAGCTGAAGGCCGCCTATGACCAGGCCTTCGGCGGCCAGACCGAGCCCAAGACCGAATACAACGCCGCCCATATCCTGGTGAAGACCAAGGAAGAGGCCGAGGCCATCGCCAAAGAGATCGCGGACGGCGGCGATTTCGGCAAGCTGGCCGAGGAAAAATCGACCGACAATTCCGGCCCGAACAAGGGCGACCTGGGCTGGTTCCAGCCCGAGCAGATGGTCGCGCCCTTTGCCGAGGCGGTGAAGACGCTGAAGAAGGGCGAGGTTTCCGCCCCGGTCGAGACGCAGTTCGGCTGGCATGTCATCAAGCTGATCGACTCGCGCGAGGTGACGCCGCCCAGCTTCGACGAGGTCAAGGAGCAGCTGGCCGTGCAGGTGCGCCGCGACAAGGTCCAGGCCGCCATCGAGAAGCGCGTGGCCGATTCCAAGATCGAAAAGACCCAAGGGCTGGCCCCCGACCTGCTGAACAAGACCGACATTCTGGGAGAGTGAGCGATGGCCAAGGCCCTGGACAAGAAGCCCAAGCTGTCGGATGCCGACAAGCTGAAGTCGCTGGAGAAGAAGCTGAAGAAGCTGAAATCCGCCTTCAAGGAAACCGCCGCCAGCGTCGAGGCCAAGGTCGAGAAAAAGGCCGAGGCCGCCGTGGCGGCGGTGACCAAGCCCAAGAACCCGGTCTCGCCGCTGGCGCCGGCCGGGTTTCCCGATCTGCCGGTGGTCGCGGGGGTGGAGTTCGCCTCGGCCGCGGCGGGGGTGAAATACAAGGGCCGCACCGATGTCATGCTGGTGCGGCTGGCGCCGGGCACCGCCATCGCGGGCGCCTTCACCCGCTCCTCGACCCGGGCGGCCTGCGTGCTGGATTGCCAGGCGAAACTTGCCGGCAAGCAGGATGACCAACAGGGCGCGGCGATCATCGTGAACTCGGGCAATGCCAATGCCTTCACCGGCCGGAACGGCCAGGAGGCGGTGGACAAGGTCACCGGCGGCGTGGCCGCGGCGCTGGGGATTCCGCGCGAGCGGGTGTTTTCCTCGTCAACCGGGGTGATCGGCGAGCCGCTGCCGGCCGAGCGCATCACCGCCGTGATCGACGAGCTGACGGCGGCGCTGGACGCCGGCGGCGCGGCGGCGGCGGCGCGGGCGATCATGACCACCGACACCTTCCCCAAGGGCGCGGCGGTCAGCTTCCAGGGCGACGGCGGCACCATCAATGTCGTCGGCATCGCCAAGGGCTCGGGCATGATCGCGCCCGACATGGCGACGATGCTGGTCTATATCTTCACCGACGCGCAGATTGCGCCCGCCGTGCTGCAGAAGATGCTGTCGGCGCGCATGGACCGGACCTTCAACGCCATCACCGTGGACAGCGACACCTCGACCTCGGACGCGCTGATCCTGGCCGCGACCGGCAAGTCGCCGGCGGCGCCGCTGACCGACCTGCGCGCGGCGCCGGCGCGGGCCTTCGGCCGGGCGCTGGACCAGGTGATGCTGGACCTGGCGCAGCAGGTGGTCAAGGACGGCGAGGGTGCGACGAAATTCGTCGAGGTCCGGGTCACGGGCGCGGCGGATGACGCCGACGCGCATCGCGTCGCCATGGCCATCGCCAATTCGCCCCTGGTCAAGACCGCCATCGCCGGCGAGGATGCCAACTGGGGCCGCGTGGTGATGGCGGTCGGCAAGTCCGGCGCCCAGGCCGACCGCGACCGTCTGACCATCCGCTTCGGGGACATGGTGCTGGCCGAGAACGGCTGGCGCGCGCCCAGCTATGACGAGGCCGCGGCCAGCGCCTATATGAAGCGCGACAGCCTGGTGCTGGGCGTCGATCTGGGCCTGGGCAGGGGCAAGCGCACGGTCTGGACCTGCGACCTGACGCATCGCTATATCGACATCAACGCCGATTACCGTTCATGAAGATCATCCTTGTCGCGGCCGTCGCGTTGATCGACGCCGACGGCCGCGTGCTTCTGGCGCAGCGCCCCGAGGGCAAGTCCCTCGCGGGCCTGTGGGAATTCCCCGGCGGCAAGGTCGAGCCGGGCGAAACCCCCGAGACGGCGCTGATCCGCGAGCTGCACGAGGAGTTGGGCATCGACACCTGGCAATCCTGCCTGGCGCCGCTGACCTTTGCCAGCCACAGCTATGAGGATTTCCACCTGCTGATGCCGCTCTACGCCTGCCGGCGCTGGCAGGGCGTGCCGATCCCGCGCGAGGGGCAGGTGCTGGCCTGGTCCCGCGCCGCCGACCTGGGCCAATACCCGATGCCGCCGGCGGATGTGCCGCTGATCCCGATCCTGCGCGACTGGCTCTAGCCGCCTCGAACCGTCACCTCGTTACCACGCCTCGGAAATAAGCCGTATTATTGGACAATATTAATTAACTTTTCACAGTTTTGTGGCAATTCTGAAATCCTGAGGAGAAGGAGGAACGAGGACATGATTCGCACGATCACGATCGGCAGCTGTATTTCTGTCCAAGGCGTCTTCGAGCGCCAGCAGGCCAACGGAAACATCGTCGTCCGCGTGGGAAGCAAGACCTACGAGGGCAAGCCGGTCGGCCTGGCCTGAAAGAACAGAAAAATGTGCCCAGTAAACTGACGGGGTCCCGGATCGGGGCCCCGTCTATCGTTTTGGCGAACCTCGGACGCAAAAGGGCGGGTCGATGACCCGCCCCTTTCCAGATCGCCGCGCGGGCGGAAATTACAGCTGGCGCTGCACTTCCTCGCGCTCGAAGATCTCGATGACATCGCCCTTACGGATGTCGTCGTAGTTTTCGAAGGCCATGCCGCATTCCTGGCCGGACTGCACTTCCTTGACCTCGTCCTTGAAGCGCTTGAGCGTCTTCAGCGTGCCTTCGTGGATCACCACGTTGTCGCGCAGCAGGCGCACCCCGGCCGAACGCCGGGCCACGCCCTCGGTCACCAAGCAGCCAGCGACATTGCCGACGCCGGTGACGCGGAAGACTTCGCGGATCTCGGCATAGCCGATGAAGTTTTCGCGCACCTCGGCCGACAGCAGGCCCGAGGCCGCCGCCTTGATGTCATCCACCAGGTCGTAGATGATCGAGTAATAGCGGATCTCGACGCCCTTCTGGTTGGCGGCGTTCCGCGCCGGGGCATTGGCCCGGACGTTGAAGCCGATCACCGGCGCCTGCGACGCCTCGGCCAGGCCGATGTCCGATTCGGTGATCGCGCCGACGCCGTAATGCAGCACGCGCACGCGCACCTCGTCGTTGCCGATCTTTTCCAAGGCCTGGACGATCGCCTCGGCCGAGCCTTGCACGTCGGCCTTCACCACCACCGGCAGTTCGGCGACGTTCTCGTCGGCCTTGGCCTTGGCCAGCATCTGGTCCAGCGTGATCGCGGCACCGGCGGCGGCGCGCTTGTCCTTGGCGGCCTGCTCGCGGTAATCCGCGATCTCGCGCGCCTGCGCCTCGGTCGAGACCACGTTCAGCACGTCGCCGGCTTCGGGCGTGCCGTTCAGGCCCAGCACCTCGACCGGGACCGAGGGACCGGCCTCGTCGACGCGGTCGCCCTTGTCGTTGATCAGCGCGCGGACCTTGCCCCACTGCTCGCCGACGACGAAGATGTCGCCGCGCTTCAGCGTGCCGTTCTGCACCAGCACGGTCGCGACCGGGCCGCGGCCGACGTCCAGCTGCGCCTCGATCACCGCGCCCTGCGCCGGGCGGTCGGGGTTGGCCTTCAGCTCCAGGATCTCGGCCTGCAGCGCGATGGCTTCCAGCAGCTGGTCCAGGCCCTGGCCGGTCTTGGCCGAGACCTCGACGTCCTGCACGTCGCCCGACATGGCCTCGACGACCACCTCGTGCTGCAGCAGGGCGGTGCGGACCTTCTGCGGGTCGGCGGCCGGCTTGTCGATCTTGTTGATCGCCACGATCATCGGCACCTTCGCCGCTTTCGCATGGTTGATCGCCTCGACCGTCTGCGGCATCACGGCGTCATCGGCCGCGACCACCAGCACGACGATATCCGTCACCTGCGCGCCACGGGCCCGCATCGAGGTAAACGCCGCGTGGCCGGGCGTGTCGAGGAAGGTCAGCAGCGCGCCATTCGAGGCCTTCACCTGATAGGCGCCGATGTGCTGGGTGATGCCGCCGGCCTCGCCCGCCACGACATTGGCGTGACGGATCGCGTCCAGAAGCGAGGTCTTGCCGTGGTCGACATGGCCCATGATGGTGATGATCGGGGCGCGCGGCTGCAGATCCTCGGGCTTGTCCTCGAGCTGGTCGATGACCTGCTCCACGTCGGCATCCGAGACCCGGACGGCGCGATGGCCGAATTCGTCGATCACCAGCTCGGCGGTGTCGGCATCGACGGCCTGGTTCGCGGTGACCATCAGGCCCATGCGCATCAGCGACTTGATGACGTCGGGCGTGCGCTCGGCCATCCGGTTCGCCAGTTCCGAAACCAGGATGGTTTCGGGCAACTGCACGTCGCGCACCTGCTTTTCGGCGCGCTGGCTGCCGCCCATGGCCTTTTGCCGGGCCTTTTCCTGCTTGCGCTTCATCGCGGCCAGCGACCGCTGGCGGCCGCCTTCGCCGTCCATGGCCTGCGAGAGCGACAGCTTGCCGGTGCGGCGGTTGTCCTCGGCCTTCTTGCGGCTGTCGCGGTCGTCGGCCGGGCCGCGGTTGTCGCGGTCGCGGTCGGTCCGGCGCGGCGCGGCGGCGCTGACGCCCTTGGTCTCGGCGCGCGCGGCCGCGGCCTCGGCGGCGGCCCGGTCGGCGGGCGCGGCGGGGCGGGCATCGGCCTTGGGCTTGGTGACCTCGGCCTTCTTCTTCTCGCGCAGCTCGGCCTCGCGGGCGCGGCGCTCGTCTTCCTCGGCCTTCAGGCGCAGGGCTTCCTCGCGCTCGCGTTCCTCGCGCTCCTTGGCTTCCAGCTCAAGGCGGCGACGCTCGCGTTCTTCCTCGCGGGCCTTTTCATCGGCGATGCGCTGCGCGGCTTCCTCGACCTCGCGGGCCTTGGCGGCACGCAGGGCGGCCATGCGCCGCTCCATTTCCGCATCCGAGATCCCGGCCGGGCGCTTCGACGGGTCGCCCGACACAGCCGAGGGCGAACCCGAGCGCGCACCGCCCGTTGCCGCGCCGGGCTTGGCCGGCACGATGACGCGCTTGCGCTTGACCTCGACCGCGACATTATGGGTCCGGCCATGGCTGAAGCTTTGCTTCACCTGGCCCGAACGACCAGTGCCGCTACCAAGACCCAGGGGTTTCTTTCCGTCAGTATCGCTCATCCGATCTTCATTCCTTCCCGGCGGCCGAAGCGCCACCGTCATGCCCGCGCAGACCCGTCAGTCTGCTCGCGTCCCTGATCAATTTTTCGGTCAGGCCCCCCGGCGCAAGCGCGCTGTGTATGACATGATCGCGCCCAAAGGACAAACCCAATTCTGCTGCAGTCATGCAGCCGAACCAGCGTCCGCCGGGCGGCGTCCACAGCTTTCCCTTGCCCCGGTCCGACCCGTCGCTGGCCTGCAGGAGCACCTTTGCCCTGCCGCCGGCCAGCCAGTCCTTGACCTTCTCGAATCCCGCCACCGCGAGCCCGGCCTTTCGCGCCAGGGACAGCGTGTCGGTCACCCGTTTCGCCAGCCCCGCCTCGATCATCGCCAGAAGCTCGGGCGGCACCGTCACGCGCGCCTTGGCGCCGCGCGAAAACAGGCCCTTGGCAGCCGCCTTGTCCAGCGCCTGCCGGTCGGCCACGACCCAGAAGCCGCGCCCCGGCAGCTTTTCCGCCAGATCCGGCACGACCGCGTCATCGGGGCCCGCGACAAAGCGGATGAGCCCAGCCTTCGGCTGGACTTCGCCCGTGACGATGCAGCGCCGTTCGGGCGTCTCGCGGTCCTTGATACGGCCCCCGCGTGTCATCAGCCTCCCGGGGCGTTACACCCCGGCCTCCTGTTCTTCTTCGCCGGCATCGGCCGCGGCCGCTTCCAGCTCGGTCGGATCGACCCAGCCCAGCATGACGCGCGCGGTCATCACCAGGTTCTGCGCATCCTCCAGGCTGACGCCGAAGGGCTCGAGCAAGCCGTCGTCCTTGACGCGCTGGCCGTTCTGCGTGGTCCAGCCGCCGGCCAGTTCCCAATCGGCGCAGGTGGCGAAGTCTTCCAGGGTCTTGACGCCGTCCTTGGCCAAAGCCTCGGCCATCTGCGGCGTGATGCCCTCGAATTCGATCAGGCTGTCCTCGGCGCCAAGGGCGCGGGCGTTTTCCAGCGCGGCCTTGTTTGCCGCCTCCAGATGCTCGCGGGCGCGGGTCTGCAGTTCCTCGGCGGTCGATTCGTCCACGCCGTCGATGGACAGAAGCTCGTCCAGATCGACATAGGCGACTTCTTCCAGGTTGGTGAAGCCCTCGGCCACCAGCAGCTGGGCAAAGAACTCGTCCAGGTCCAGCGCATCCATGAACAGCTTGGTGCGGGCGTTGAACTCGGCCTGGCGGCGCTTCGATTCTTCCTCTTCGGTGAGGATGTCGATGTCGAGGCCGGTCAACTGGCTCGCCAGCCGCACGTTCTGGCCGCGCCGGCCGATGGCGAGCGACAGCTGCTCGTCCGGCACCACCACCTCGATGCGGGTCGCGTCCTCGTCGAAGACGACCTTCGCCACCTCGGCCGGTTGCAGCGCGTTCACCAGGAACGTTGCCTGGTCTTCGGACCACGGAATGATGTCGATCTTTTCGCCCTGAAGCTCGCCCACCACGGCCTGCACGCGGCTGCCGCGCATGCCGACGCAGGCGCCGACCGGGTCGATCGAGTTGTCATAGGAGATCACGGCGATCTTGGCGCGCGAGCCCGGATCGCGGGCGCAGGCCTTGATCTCGATCACGCCGTCATAGATTTCCGGCACTTCCATCTTGAACAGTTCCGCCATGAACTGCGGATCGGTGCGCGACAGGAAGATCTGCGGGCCGCGGGCCTCGCGGCGCACGTCCTTGACATAGGCGCGGATGCGGTCGTTCGGGCGATAGCTCTCGCGGCCGATCTTTTCGTTGCGGCGCAGGATGGCCTCGCCCCGGCCCACATCCACGATGATATTGCCGTATTCCTCGCGCTTGACGACGCCGTTGATGATGGTGCCGGCGCGGTCCTTGAATTCTTCATACTGGCGGTCGCGCTCGGCCTCGCGGACGCGCTGCAGGATGACCTGTTTCGCCGATTGCGCGGCGATGCGGCCCAGATCGACCGGCGGCACCTGTTCCTGGAACACGTCGCCCGGCTGCGGCTTGCCCGAGAAATCCGTCAGCGCCTGGCCGTCGCGCAGCCAATGCGCATTGCCGGTCTTCGAGGGCTCGAAATAGGCGCGGGCCTGGTCGGCGGTGAATTGCGCCTGATAGTTTTCGACCTCTTCGTCCTCGACCACGGTGCGGGCGCGGGTGAAGGTGGCGTTGCCGGTCTTGCGGTCGATGTGGACGCGGATGTCCATCTCGCTGCCATAGCGGGACTTGGCGGCGCGGGCCAGGCTGTCCTCCATCGCCTCGATCACCAGATCGGGGTCGATCATCTTCTCGCGCGCGACAGCCTCGGCGGTTTGCAGCAGTTCAAGCTGGTTGGCAGAGGTGATGGCCATTGCTCACTCCTTCGCGGCGGCGTTGTCTTCGCCGGCTTCCGTTTCAATCTCGTCAAAAGCGGTTTCGTCCAGATTGTCGATCTGCACGCCCGCGTCCTTTTTCTGCCGCAGCATCTCGGCAATCAATTCGTCGGTCAGCACCAGCTTGGCATCCGAGAGCCAGTCGAAGTTCAGCCCGATGGTCTGTTCCTCGCCGGCTTCCTCGATGTTCAGCAGCACCTCGTCGCCCTCGACCCCGGCCAGCACGCCCTTGAAGCGCTTGCGGCCGTCGATGGGCTGGTTGGTCTCCAGCCGCGCCTCATAGCCCTCGAAGGTCGCGAAATCCTTCAGCCGGGTCAGCGGCCGGTCGATGCCGGGGCTGCTGACCTCGAGGTGGTAATTGTCCTCGATCGGGTCCTCGACGTCGAGGATGGCGCTGACGGCGGTCGAGATATCGGCGCAGTCGTCGACATTGATGCCGCCCTCGGGGCGGTCGGCCATGATCTGCAGGGTGGCGGTCTTGCCGCCTTGCAGGCGGATGCGGACCAGCTCGAAGCCCAGATCCTCGATCACCGGAGCGATGATCTCGGCCAGGCGCCGGTCGATGGCGGTCTTGGCGATGAGGTCGGACATTAGGTGATACCCCAGATACGAAAAAACGGGCCGATTGGGCGGCCCGTGCGTCTTACCGGTGGGCAGGTTGTGGACACCTGCGCCGCTGTTGAGCTGCATATAGGCCCGGTCGCGGCGATTTGCAAGGAAAAGCCGCCGCGCCTTTATCCGGTCCTGCCCGGGTTGTTCAGCCAGATGCTGAAATTCAGCGTTCCGGCCAGCGTCAGCCAGGCCAGATAGGGCAGCAGAAGCGCCCCGGCCAGCCGGTCCAGCCGCCAGGCCATGACCATCAGCACGGCCACCACCAGCCACAGCGCCGCCAGGATCAGCATGGCCGCGCCCAGCCGATGCGCGCCGAAGAAGACCGGAGTCCACAATGTATTCAAGGCGATCTGCAAGGCCCACAGCGCCAGCACCGTCCCGGCGACGGGCAGGCCCGAGAGCCGCGCCGCAGCCCAGGCCATCAGCACGTAGAGCGTGGTCCAGGCGACGGGAAACACCCAGCCGGGCGGGGTGAAGCCGGGCTTTTGCAATCCCGCATACCAGCTGCCGGGCTGGAAAAAGATTCCCGTCGCCCCGGCGGCGGTGCAGGCGAGTAGGAAGAACACGAAATTCATGGCGGCCTCGGATTCAGGCGCGGCCACGCTCGCGGGCCGCATCCCGCCAACCATCCATGACCCGCACCAGTTCCGCGGCGATTCGCGGCTCGCTCAGCGCATGGCCCGAGGCGGGCACCAGACGCAACTCGGCCCGGTCCCAGCCCTGGGCCAGTTCCCAGGCGCTGGCCGGCGGGCAGACCATGTCATAGCGGCCCTGCACGATCACCGCCGGGATATGCGCGATGCGGTCGCGGTCGCGCAGCAGCTGGCCCTCGTCCAGGAAGCAGCCGTTGACGAAATAATGGTTTTCCAGCCGGGCAAAGGCGCGGGCATAGTCCGGCGGCGCATGGCCGGGGCCGCTGATCTCCAGCCCGGCCAGGGCGTTTTCCCAGACCAGCCAGGGCAGGGCATAGCGGCCTTCCTGGCCGCGGTCGCCGCTGAACAGCCGCTTGTGATAGCCGGCGATCATGTCGCCGCGCTCGGCCTCGGGGATCGGGGCCTGGAATTCCGCCCAGCGGTCGGGAAAGAAGCGCGCGACGCCGCCGCCATAGAACCAGTCGAGCTCGCTCCTCCGGCCCAGGAAGACGCCGCGCAGCGCCAGCGCCAGCACCGCTTCGGGATGGGCCTGGGCATAGGCCAGCGCCAGGGTCGCGCCCCAGCTGCCGCCGAACAGGATGGCGCGGCCGATGCCCAGTTCGCGCCGGATCCGTTCGATGTCGGCGATCAGATGCTGGGTGGTATTGGCCTCGACCGAGGCATGCGGCTCGGACCGGCCGCAGCCGCGCTGGTCGAACAGCACCGCCCGGTAATGCGCCGGATCGAAGAAGCGGCGCATGAACGGGCTGCAACCGCCGCCCGGGCCGCCATGCAGGACGATGACCGGCACGCCCTGCGGATTGCCGCTCTGCTCGACATGCAGGCGGTGGCCGTCGCCGACCTCGACCATGCGGCGGTCGAAGGGCTCGACCATCGGGTGCAACCTGCCATGCGACGGCATGCCGCCGATTTGCCCTGCCAATCTGTCCATGCCCCCACTATATAACGCCTCGCGCGCGCCCGCCACATGAAGGACGGCCAGATGACCGAAAGAGCAGCCCCCAGCAGCATCGACCCCGCCGAAGTGGCCAAGTTCCAGGCCATGGCGCGGGAATGGTGGGATCCGCAGGGCAAGTTCAAGCCGCTGCACATGCTCAACCCGACCCGGCTGGACTATGTCACCCGCCAGATCGCGGCGCAATTCGGCCGCGACCTGGCGGCGCCGCTGCCGTTCCGGGGGCTGACGCTGCTCGACATCGGCTGCGGCGGCGGGCTGATGGCCGAGCCGATGGCGCGGCTGGGCGCCACCGTGACCGGCGCCGACGCGGCGGAAGGCAACATCGCCATCGCCAGCCTGCACGCGCAGGAACAGGATCTGCCCATCGACTACCGCGCCACCACGGCCGAGGCGCTGGCGGCCGAGGGGCGGGCCTATGACGTGGTCATGGCGCTGGAGATCGTCGAACATGTCGCCGAGCCGTCCGAATTCATCGCCACCTGCCGCAATCTGGTGAAGCCCGGCGGCATGCTGATCCAGTCCACGTTGAACCGCACCGCCCGCAGCTTTGCGGCGGCCATCGTCGGCGCGGAATGGGTGATGCGCTGGCTGCCCAAGGGCACGCATGACTGGCGCCGCTTCATCACCCCGGACGAACTGGCGCAGATGACCGAGGCCACCGGCCTGAGCGTCGTCGACCGCTGCGGCATGGTCTTCAACCCGCTGGGCTGGAGCTGGTCGCTGTCACATCGCGACCTCTCGGTCAATTACGCGATGACCGCGCTGCGCGGCGCCTGATCTTCTTTGTTGTGCAAATACCCCCGCGACCGCGCAACCGGCGCGTTCAGCGGGGGCGGGTGACCTGACGTTGCGTCTCTTCCAGCTGCTTGCGCAGCATGCGCAGCACGGGAAGCGCGGCCCGCACCCGGTCGGCGCCCACATCGCGCACCACATCGGCGATTCGCGGCATGAAGGCGGCCAGCGCCGCGTCCCGCGCCGCCCGCCCCGCCGGGCTGATCGCCACGAACTTGCGCCGCGCATCGTCCCAATCCGGGCGGATATGGATATGCCCGGCCCATTCCAGCCGCGACAGCGTGTTGGTCATGGCGCCGCGGGTGACGTGGAACGCCTCGGCCAGTTCGGCCGGCGTGCGCTCGACATTCAGATGCGCCAGCAGGTTCAGCACCGAGAAATGCGAGATCTGCATGCCCTTGGGCAGCGATTTGCCGATCAGGTCACGCGCCAGCTGGTCGGCGATGAACACCTCGGAAAACAGGCTTGCCGCCAGCGAATCGGCCGAGGCCTCGGCGCCGTGCGGGCTGTCGTGGGTCTTGTCGATCATGGGCCGGTGAAGTCTTGGTCATGCGTCAGCGACGGGATGCGGGACCGTGCCCCAGGGACCGCCCCCGGGTCAAGCGTGACGATGGTGACGCCGGGTTCCGTGCCGCCATCGGCCAGCACCTCGCCCCAGGGACCGACGGCCAGCGAATGGCCGTGGCTGCGCCGCGGGCGGCGCTCCGGGTCGAAATGCGCCCTGTGGGTGCCGCATTGCGCCGGGGCCAGCACGAAGCAGCCGGTCTCGATGGCGCGGGCGCGCAACAGCACCTCCCAATGCGCGGCGCCGGTGGTGTCGTTGAAGGCGGCGGGCACGGTCAGAACGTGCGCCCCGGCCTTGGCCAGCGCGCGATAGAGATAGGGAAAGCGCAGGTCGTAGCAGACCGTCATGCCGACCGGCAGCGGCCCTTGCGCCAGCACGGCGCGGTCGCCGGGACGGAAGGCCGCCGATTCGCGATAGGATTCGCGGTCCGAGACCGTCACGTCGAACATGTGCAGCTTGTCATAGCGCGCCCGGATGCCGCCGTCGGGGGCGATCAGAAAGCTACGGTTGGCAAAGCGGTCCTCGCCCGGAACGCCGGTCTTCAGCGACAGCGAGCCGATCAGCAGCCAGATGCCCAGGCCCCGCGCCTCGTCGCGCAGCGTGGCGAGCGTCGGATCCTCGGCCTCGACATGCAGGATGCGGTCCTGCATTTCGCGGCTGGCGCCCAGCAGGTTGGTGGCCTCGGGCGTCAGCACCCATTGCGCGCCGCTGGCTGCCGCGGCGCGGATCAGGTCGCGCGTGACTGGCAGATTGCGCGCCGGATCGTCCGAAACGCACAGCTGCACCAGCCCGGCGTTCAGCGGGCCGGAACCGGAAAAGGCGGCGCCCACCGGGTCCGTCATGCGGCCAGCATGCCGTCCAGCTTGCCCTGGTGCTCCAGCGCATGCAGGTCGTCGCTGCCGCCGACATGCTGGCCGTCGATGAAGATCTGCGGCACGGTGCGGCGCCCGCCGGCGCGCCGGGTCATCGCCGCACGCAGGTCCGGGTCGCGGCTGACGTCGGTTTCCTCATAGCTGACGCCCTTCTTGCGCAGCAGCGCCTTGGCGGTCATGCAATAGGGGCAGGTGGGGGTGGTATAGATCTCGACCTTGGCCATCATGGGGTCCCGTGTTCATGTCTGGACCCTCTATCTAGGTATCCTTGACCGCGCGCGCCAGCACCACGACCGAGACCGGCCCCGATCCGGCCGCGCGCAAGGCCTCGGCCGCCGCCGCCAGCGTCGCGCCCGAGGCCATCACGTCATCGACCAGCAGCACCGCGCGGCCCTGCACCCGCGGCGCCATCCGCGCCGGCACAGCCAGGGCGCCGTCGAGATTGGCGAAACGGTCGCCGGCCGAGCCATGGTCCTGCATCGGCGTATGCCGGATGCGGCGCAGCAGTCGCGGTTCGTGCGGCAGGGCGTGCGCGCGGGCCACGGCGCGCGACAGCATCTCGGCCTGGTTGTATTTTCGCTTCAGGAGCCGGCGCAGATGCAGCGGCACCGGCACCACCAGCATCTCGGGCCGGACCAGCGGCAGGGCGGCGCGCGCCACCCAGTCGCCCAAGGCCGGCGCTAGGTCCAGCCGGTCGCCGTGCTTCAGCATCAGCGCCAGCTTGCGCCCGGTGCCGCGATAGACCAGCGCCGCCCGGCCGCGCAGCCAGGGCCGCTGCACCGCAAGGCAGTCGTCGCAGACCAGAAGCCCCGCCGCCGCGTCCACCTCATCGCTGAGCCCGTCGCCGGGCAGCGGCACGCCGCAGCGCGAGCAGCAGCTGGCCTGGATGAATTCGGCCTCGCGCCAGCACGCGGGGCAAAGCCCGCCCTCTTGCCCGACCGGGGCGCCGCAGCACAGGCATTGCGGCGGATAGACCAGCCGCAATGCGCCTTTCATCAGGCCGCGAAGCCCCCTATGTTGCGCCCCCATGATGTCCGACAGTCCCCATCCCGTTCCCAGCCTGACCGATCGCGCCGCGCTCGACCGAAACCGGACCCGGGCCGAAGCGCTGGGCCTGGTGGATTTCCTGCATCGAATCACCGCCGACGAGATCCAGGATAGGCTCTCCGAGGTTAACAGAAGGTTTACCGCCCCCGCCGTGGTGACCGGCCATGCCGATTTCTGGCGCGCCGTCCTGCCCGAGGCCCGCATCGTCGCCGACACGCCGGTGCTGGACCTGGCGGCCGGCGCGCATGACCTGGTGATCCACGCCATGGCGCTGCATTGGGCCGAGGATCCGGTCGGCCAGATCGCGCAATCCGCCCGCGCGCTGCGTCCCGACGGGCTGTTTGTCGCCGTCTGTCCGGGCGGGCGCAGCCTGCACGAGTTGCGGGACGCCCTGACCCGGGCCGAGGCCGAAGTCGCGGGCGGCCTCTCGCCCCGCGTCCTGCCCATGGCCGAGATCCGCGATCTGGGCGGGCTCTTGCCGCGCGCCGGCCTGGCGCTGCCGGTGGCCGACCAGATCACCCAGACCGTCAGCTACCGCAGCCTGTTCCACCTGGCCCGCGACCTGCGCGCCATGGGCGAGGGCAATGCGCTGGCCGGCCGGCTGCGCCGCCCGACGCGACGCGATGTCCTGTTGCGCGCGGCGCAGATCTATGCCGAAACGCATCCCGACCCGCAGGACGCGACGCGCATCCGGGCGACGTTCGACCTGGTCTTCCTGACCGGCTGGGCGCCCGATGCCAGCCAGCAGCAACCGCTCCGCCCGGGCTCGGCCAAGGTTCCCCTGGCCGAGGCCCTTGCCAGCATGAGAAAGCCCCGATGACCCTGCCCGAGCACGCCCCCGCCAGCCACCCCTCGATCCCGGCCCGCAAGATCGGCGTGCTGGTCGCCAACCTGGGCACGCCGGACGCCACCGACTACTGGTCGATGCGGCGCTATCTGAGCGAGTTCCTGTCCGACAAGCGCGTCATCGACTATCCGGCCTGGAAATGGCAGCCGCTGCTGCAGACCATCATCCTGAGCAAGCGGCCCTTTACCTCGGGCGCGAACTACCGGCTGATCTGGAACAACGAAGCCAATGAATCGCCGCTGATGACCATCACCAAGGCGCAGGTGGCGGCGCTGCGCGAACGGGCCTCGGCGCTATGGGGCGACCGGGTCATGGTGGATTTCTGCATGCGCTACGGCAACCCCTCGACCCCCGACGTGGTCGAGCGCATGGTCAAGGCCGGCTGCGACCGCATCCTGTTCTTTCCGCTTTACCCGCAATATGCCGGGGCGACGACGGCGACGGCGAACGACCAGTTCTTCCGCGCGCTGATGGCGCAGAAATGGCAGCCGGCATCGCGCACCGTGCCGGCCTATTTCGACCGCGCCGACTATATCGACGCGCTGGCCGGCTCGGTCGAGCGGGCCCTGGGCGGCAAGGTGCCGCGAAAGCTGGTCGCCAGCTATCACGGCATGCCGAAGCGCTATCTGATGGAGGGCGACCCCTATCATTGCCAGTGCCAGAAGACCTCGCGGCTGTTGCGCGAGCGGCTGGGCTGGCCCGAGGGCGTAATCGACACCAGCTTCCAGTCGGTCTTTGGCACCGAGGAATGGCTGCGGCCCTATACCGTCGAGCATGTGGCGGAACTGGCCAAGCAGGGCATCACCGAGATCGCGGTGATCTCGCCGGCGTTTTCCGCCGATTGCATCGAGACGCTGGAAGAGATCCAGGGCGAGATCCGCGAGGCCTTCGAGCATGCCGGCGGCAAGGAATTCACCTATATCCCCTGCCTGAACGCCGAGCCGGCGCATATCGACGTGCTGGCGGCGGTGATCGCCGAGAACCTGGGCGGCTGGGTCTGAGGGACCGCTGCTGCCGGGGGCGCTGCCCCCGGGGGCCTGCCGGCCCCTTTCTCGCTGAAAAAGGTCCGCTGGACCTTTTTCCGGGCGCTCGAAAGCCCCCGGGATATTTTCACAAGAAAGAAGCTGTGAAAAAGGCCCCGCGCGGGGCCTTTCGTCAGATCAGCATCACCTGCGTGCCGACCTTGGTCAGGTCGTAGAGCTGCTTGATGTGTTCGTTGTAGAGGCCGATGCAGCCGTTCGAGGACTTGCGGCCGATCTTGCGCGTGTCGTGGGTGCCGTGGATGCGGTAATATTGCCAGGACAGCCACAGCGCATGGGTGCCCATCGGGTTCAGCGGGTCGCCCGGCTTGACGAATTCCGGCCATTCCGGGTTGCGCTTGCGCATCTCGGGCGTCGGCGCCCAGCTGGGACCTTCGACCTTCTTGATGATCTCGGTCCGGCCGGTCCGGGTCAGGTCGGGGCTGACCGGGACCGAGGTCGGGAACAGCTTGTAGACCGACTGGTCCTCGGACCAGAAATGCAGGCAGCGCGAGGGCAGGTCCACGAGGATGGCGCCATTGGTCAGCGTGCTGAAATAGGGCTGCCAGTCCTGCATGCGGAAGCTGGAGATATTGCGGCGCGAATCCTGGTTGGCGTCGTATTGCACCATGCCGGCGTCGGGCGTGGCGCCGCCGCCGCTGCCCTGCAGCACCTGGCCGGTATAGGGGTCGATCTGCTGGGCGATGGCCGGGGCGGCAAGGCCCGCAGCCCCCAGCGCCACCGAGGTGGAAAGGAATGTCCGACGCGAGATCGGATTCTTCGGCGTCATCATCTGTCGCTCCTGATATATGACGGGCCGCTTGACGCGGCCTTCTCTGCCCGAGTTTTGCGAGAAGTCGTTACAAGGCGGGGCTTACGCCCGGGGCGGGTGGCTTGCAATTCAAACAAGCGTCATTGTCGCAACAGAGTCGCAGACTGTGGCGCTCACGCAATCTTGGGTTTGAAGCGGGGCCCGGGCTTTTGTATGGCTGGCGCAAAATATCTGGGACAGGACATCATGCTGAAATTCACGACCTTGGCGCTGGTTTCGGTGCTGGCGCTGACCGCTTGCCAGCGGGCGCCGCAGCAGCAGCTGGGCCCCGACGGGCAGCCGCTGCCGGTGGCCTACAAGATCACCCCGAAGGAAGAGGCGCAGATCCCGGCCCGGCTGGTCGGGCAGATCAACGCGCTGCGCGCCAATTCCGGCGCCGCCGGGGTGGTGCAGAACCCGATGCTGGACGCCGCGGCCAAGGTGCATGCCCGCGACATGGCGGCGCAGAACCGGGCCTGGCATTTCGGCTCGGACGGTTCGTCGCCGCTGGACCGGGTGCGGCGCCAGGGCTATTCGGGGCACCTGGTCGGCGAGAACATCTCGGAGACCTACGAGAACGAAATCACCACCCTGAACGCCTGGATGCAGAGCCGCGACACCCGCGACGTCATCATGGATCCGAAGGCCGGCGAGTTCGGCATCGGCTGGTACCAGGAGCCCTCGGGCAAGATCTGGTGGGTGCTGATCACCGGCGGCGCGGGCGGCGGCATGGCGATGCCGATGGCGGGCGGCTATGCGCCGGCGCCGGTGGGCGTCAGCACGCTCTGACTGCCGTGACGTGATTCGGGCGCGCGGTGCCGGGGACCGGCCGCGCGCCTTTTTCATGTCCGCAACAGGGGCGTGCGCCGCCCGTCAAACGCGGGCCGCATGCCCTTGATTTCGCCGGGAAACCGGGTGTGACAGCCGTACACCGCGCGTACACCGGCCGTGCAGCGCGCGTGCAGCCGGCTGCGGGTCGTGCCAGGATGGCCGGGGGAGGGGCGCGACATGGAGGAATTCAACGGCGGCTGCCTGTGCGGCGCCTTGCGGGTGGTGGCGCGGGGCCGGCCGGACCGGGTCGCCATCTGTCATTGCCTGGATTGCCGCAAGCATCACGGCGCGCTGTTCTATGCCGCCGCGATCTTTCCGCGCGCGGCGGTGACGGTCACGGGCGAGGCGCGCGACTGGCGCGGGCGCTGCTTCTGCCCGACCTGCGGCTCGTCGGTCTTTGCCCGCAGCGGCGAGGAGATCGAGGTCCACCTGGGCGCGCTGGATGCGCCGGCCCTGCTGGTGCCGGAGTATGAAGCCTGGACCATCCGCCGCGAAAGCTGGCTGCCGGCGTTCCCGGTCAGGCGCTGCTATGCGCGGGATCGGGAGGACGGCCATGCGGCGCAGGGATGATGGAATCATTGCGAAGGAGGGTGCGTTCGCGACACTGCGCAGCGCAGGCTTCGCCTTGCCGCGGAATCGCATGGACAGCAGCGCCGCGGCTGCGCCCGCCTTGATCCGGCCCAAGGCTGCTTGCCACCCTTGACGCGATCATCGAATGGCCGGAGGCCCGTCTGCACGGGGACGCGCGCCCGATGAAAAAAGGCCCCGCGCGGGCGGGGCCGTGTCGGTCGCGGGACCGTCAGGGATAGACGAAGATCGGCACGCCGGGTTGCAGCATGGCAAAGATCTCTTCGATCTCTTCATCCGTCACCGCGATGCAGCCGGCGGTCCAGTCGCGGCGCTGCTTCACCAGCGCCCGCCCCTCGGGGCCGAGGCCGTGGATCATGATGTCGCCGCCGGGGCGCAGGCCCAGCATCGCCGCATGCGCCACGTCCTGCGCCGAAGGGTAAGAGATGCCCAGCGACAGGTGATAGCGGCTGGCCGGGTTCTTGCGGTCGATGAAATAGACGCCCTCGGGGGTCCTGCCATCGCCCTCGAACACCTTGGCGCCGACGGGTTGGCTGCCCAGGCCTACGTCGTAGCTTTTCAGCACCGTCCGGCCCGAGATCAGGTAAAGCTTGCGCTCGCCCTTCTTGACCACGACCTGGGTGACGGGCGGGCCGGAATAGGACTTGAACTTGCTGGGTGCGGGCTGGCTGCTGTCGCCGCCGCAGCTTGCCAGAAGCGCGATGGATACCACCGCGATCAAGGCGCGTATTGCCTGAATCATCACTGCCCTCTGCGCGCGTTATGCGCCTCGTTTTGCTATGAAATACCACAGAGGTTAAAACTTCGCTAGCGTCGGCGGTATTCCGCCACGGTCTCGACATGCGGCGACCAGCGGAACTGGTCGATGACGAAAAGCCGGGAGATCACCCAGCCGCCCTGGGCGAGAATCCGCGCATCCCTTGCGAAAGTCACCGGATCGCAGCTGACCCAAGCCAGTTTTGCCGCGCCGATCCGGGCGATTTCACGGGCTTGCGCCTCGGCGCCTGCACGCGGCGGGTCGATCACGATTGCGTCATAGCCCAGCTCGTCGGGCAGCAGCGGGCGGCGGGACAGGTCGCGCACCGCGGTCGTGATTCGACGCAGGCCGGGGGCGCGGCGGGCGGCGTCCTGCAACGCGGCGAGCGGCGCGGCGAGGCCCTCGACGGCATGGACCTCGGCGGTCTCAGCCAGCGGCAGGGTGAAGGTGCCGCAGCCGGCGAAGAGGTCGAGCAGGCAGCCGGCGCCGCGGGTGATGTCGCGCACGGCCGAGAGCAGCGCGGCCTCGCCCTCGGTCGTGGCTTGCAGGAAGCCGCCGGGCGGCGGGACCACCTGGGCGCGGCCCATGGCCAGGGCCGGCGGGCGGCGGGTGATCGGCTGGTCGTTCCAGGTCAGCCGCGCCAGGTCGCCGCGCTCGGCCAGCGCGGCGAGGGCCGAGAACAGCGCCGGCGCCATCGGCTTGCCGCCGGTGACGGCGATGTCGAGCCCGGCGGAGGTCTCGGTCACGGTCAGCGCCAACTCGCCCGCGCGCGAGGCGCCGGTTACGGTCAGCTCGCGCAGGAGCGGCAGGGCCGAAAGGATCGCCGGGCGCAGGACGTGGCATTCGGCCAGGTCCACGATCACGTCCGAGGCGCGGGCGTGGAAGCCGACCAGCGCGCCCTTTTTCGTGCGCCGGCCCGAGAGCACGGCGCGGCGGCGCGAACGGGGCGGCGAGACATGCACGCCGGCGATGGCGGCGGTCAGCCCCTGGGCGCGCAGGGCCTCGGTCACCACGCCGACCTTCCAGGCCTTCACGAAATCATCTGAGCCGTGCATCAGCGCGCAGCCGCCGCAGGCGCGATAATGCGGGCAGGGCGGCCGCACCCGGTCGGGCGAGGGCGTCAGGATGCGCGGGCCGGCGATGCGGCCGTCCTGGGCCTCGCCCTCGACGGTTTCGCCGGGCAGGGTCAGGGCGGCGAGCGCCCGGGCCTCGCCCGAGATGGCGACGCCGTCGCCCTTGCGGCCCAGCCGCGCGATGTCCCAGATCACTCGGCGGCCTCCGCCGGATCGTCTTCGGTGCCAAGGAAGCCGCCGGACTGGCGGTTCCAGTAGCGGGCATAGGTGCCGCCGCGCGCCAGCAGCTCGGCATGGCTGCCCTGTTCGACGATGCGCCCGGCCTCCAGCACCACGATGCGGTCGAGCTCGGCGATGGTCGAGAGGCGGTGGGCGATGGCGAGCACGGTCTTGCCCTGCATGGCGCGCGAGAGCGCCTCCTGCACCTGGGCCTCGACCTCGCTGTCGAGTGCGCTGGTCGCCTCGTCCAGCACCAGGATCGGGGCGTTCTTCAACAGCGCGCGGGCGAGCGCGATGCGCTGGCGCTGGCCGCCCGAGAGTTTCACCCCGCGTTCGCCCAGATGCGCCTCATAGCCCTTGCGGCCCATGTGATCCTGCAGCGACAGGATGAAGTCGTGGGCCTCGGCGGCCTGGGCGGCGGCGATGATCTCGTCCTCGGTGGCGTCGGGGCGGCCATAGAGGATGTTGTCGCGGGCCGAGCGGTTGAACATCGCGGTTTCCTGCGTGACCATGGCGATGTTGCGGCGCAGGCTTTCCTGGGTCACGTCGCGCAGGTCGTGGCCATCGACGCGGACGGCGCCCTCTTCGACGTCGTAGAGCCGCAAGAGCAGCGAGACCATGGTGGACTTGCCCGCGCCCGAGGCGCCGACCACGCCCAGCTTCTCGCCCGGGGCGATGTGCAGGTCGAGGTCGCGGATGCCGCCGCTGCCCGTGTTGCGGCCATAGGCGAAGCTGACGTGGTCGTAGTCGATGCGGCCCGCCACCCGGCCAAGCGCCACGGCGCCGGGCTTGTCGGTCAGGGCATGGGGCGGCGACAGGGTCTTCATGCCGTCCTCGACCTCGCCGATGGACCCCCAGACGCCCATCAGCGCCATGCTGACCCAGCCGGTCATCTGCGCCAGCCGCATCGAGATGGCGCCGGCGGCGGCGATGTCGCCGGCCGTCGCCAGCCCGTCGCGCCACAAAAGCAGCGTGCCGCCGATCAGCACCACCGGCAGGGCGCCGGCGACGAACATCAGCGAGAAGCGGAACCAGGTCGAGACCCGGCCGAAGTCCAGCGCGCGCTCGCGGAAGCCGGCCATGGCGCCCAAGGCGACGTTTTCTTCATGCTCGGCATGGGCGAAGAGCTTGACCGTCTTGATGTTGGTGATGGTGTCGACGACCTGCCCGGTGACCAGCGCGCGGGCCGAGGCGCGGCTGGCCGAGCGGCTGCGGATGCGCGGCAGGAAGAAGCGGATCAGCGCGACGTAGCTCGCGAGCCAGACCAGCATCGCCAGCGCGCCCCAGCCATCCACCGAGACCAGGAACGCCGCCGAGCCCAGGATCGAGGCCAGCGCGAAGGCCACCACGTTGACGAATTCCGAGGCCACGTCGGTCACGGCCCGCGCGGTCTGGGTCTGCTTCTGCGCGATACGGCCGGCGAAGTCGTTGTCGAAGAAGGTCACCGAATGGCCCATGGTCCAGCGATGCAGCCGCGACAGCACCAGCGGAAACAGATTCGGGCCGATGATGACGGACGAGCTGGCCGTCGAAAGCCCGAAGATCGCCGGCCGCACCACCAGGAAGAAGATCACGAAGCCCGCGATCAGCGCGCCCTTGTCCGAGAGCAGGCTGTCGGGCGTCGTCGTGGTCACCGCATCGATCACCCAGCCCAGCATCACCGCCGAGATGATGTCGGCGATGCCGCTGAGCGCCGAGGTCACGGCGGCGATCAACAGCCCCGGCCAGGCGCCCGACAGGCACCAGCGGAAGAAGGCCAGCAGCGTGCGCGGCGGCGGGCCGTCGGCCGGGCGGAAGGCGTCGATCAGGCGGGCGAAGAGATTGTGCATCAGCGGTCCTGTTCCAGGGCGATGCGGCGCAGCGCGTCGCGACCCAGGGCGAAGTCGTGGTCGATCCAGGCCGTCTCGGCCCGTTTCAGGGCGGCACCCAGCGCCGGGCCCGACAGATCGGGCATCAGGTCGCGGGCAGCCAGCGGGAATTGCGCCTGGTCGCCCTTCGCGACGGCGTGGCACCAGCCGAAGGGCGGCGGCTCGCCGCGGGCGGCGCGGATCAGCACCGATTGCGCGGCGGCGCGGCGGCCGAGGCGATAGGCGGCCTCGGGGGCGGGCAGCGCCAGCGCCTGGGCGATGCGGTGCTGTTCGCGCGCCTCGTCGCGCGACAGGCGCAGGGCGGCGCCGGGGTCGTCTGCCGCCAGCAGCGCCAGCCGGCGCGGCCAGCAGGGCAGGGCGCCGCTGCCGAAGTCATGCTCGGCCGCGATGAGTTCGGCCATGTCGCCGGCATCGGCGCCGGGCAGGACCAGGGGCAGCACGCCCGCCTCGGCCATCAGCGCCAGCGCCCGCGACGGGTCGGGCGCGTCCAGCAGCTTGCGCATCTCGTGCCCGATGCGTTCGCGGGAAATCTCGCGCAAGCCGTCGCGCAGCGCGGCGCAGGCGGCGAGCGCGTGCAGGTCGGCCTCGCGGCCATAGCGGGCGAGGAAGCGATAGAAGCGCAGGATGCGCAGGTAATCCTCGCGGATGCGGGTCTCGGCGTCGCCGACGAAGCGCAGCCGGCGCCGGGCCAAGTCGGGCAGGCCGCCGACCGGGTCCAGCACCGCGCCCTCGGCGGTGGCATAAAGCGCGTTCATGGTGAAGTCGCGGCGCTGCGCGTCTTCCTCGATCCGGTCGGAAAAGGCGACAACGGCGCGGCGGCCGAAGGTTTCGACGTCGCGGCGGAAGGTGGTGACCTCATAGCCGCGGCCCTGGGCGACGATGGTGACGGTGCCGTGTTCGATGCCGGTAGGAACGGCGCGCAGCCCGGCCGCCTCGGCCAGCCGGATCACCTGCTCGGGCCGGGCCGAGGTGGCGAGATCGATGTCGGCGACCGGCTCGCCCAAGAGCGCGTTCCTGACGGCGCCGCCGACCACCAGCGCCTGCGCCCCCCCGGCCGAGAGCGCGGCCATGACGGCGTGCAGCGCCGGGTCGTCGAGGAAGGGCGCGGTGATGCGGGTCATGGGGCGAGCCTTCGGGCCAGGGAGTGCAGCACGCGGGCGGTGGCGCCCCAGATGTAATAGGGCCCCCAGGGGGCGACGTAATAGTCGCGCCGCGCGCCGCGCCAGATCCGGCCCTCGACATGGTAATGCGCCGGATTCGCGACATGGGCGAAGGGCACGGTGAAGACCTCATCGACCTCGCCCAGCTCGGGGATCGGGGTGAAGGGGCCATGCACCAGCGCCAGCACCGGGGTCATGGCATAGTTGGTGATGGTGCGATGCGGCGGCATGGTGCCCAGCACCTCGACCTGCGCGGGGTCGAGGCCCACCTCCTCATGCGCCTCGCGCAGGGCGGCGGCGGTCTCGTCGGCGTCGGTCGGATCGACCTTGCCGCCGGGCAGGGCGATCTGGCCGGGGTGGTGGCGCAGGCCCGAGGCGCGCTTGGTCAGGATCAGCCGGCCGGTTTCGGCGTCGAAGGCGGCGAGCACGCCGGCCGGCCGCAGCGGCGCCTCGCCCTGCGGCGCGGCGCCGAAGTCATAGTCGGACGAAGGCCCCGTCGTTCCCGACAGGGCCCGCATCAGCTGCTGGCGAATCAGGCTCAATGCGGCGCCCGGTTTTCTGAGGCCCGGTTTTCTGGGGCCCGGCTTTCGCGGGCGCGGCTTTTCGGCGGCAGCGGCTGGCCCTCGGCATCGACCGTCGCCTCGAAGCCCAGGCTTTTCGGGTCGAATTCGTAATGCGCACCGCAGAACTGGCAATCGGCGGTGACGATGCCGTCCTCGTTCGTCATGTGGCCGATGTCCTTTTGCGAATAGATCGACAGCGTGCCGCGCACCCGCTCGGCCGTGCAGGAGCAGCCGAAGACCAGGCGCTGCGGCGCGAACGAGGTCGGCTCCTCTTCGTGGAACAGCCGGAAGACCAGGTTCGGCAGCGGCAGCGTGGCGTCGACCAGCTCGATCGCCTCGACCGTGGCCATCAGCATGGTCGAGCGGGTCCAGTCCTCGGATTGCGCGCCTTGCAGGATGTCGGCGGACTCCAGCGCCTCGCCCTGGGGTGCGGCGTGGCTGGCGGCGGGCAGGGTTTGCAGCATGACGCCGCCGGCGCGCCAGTGCTCGCCCGCGGTGCCGGGCAGGCGGGCGCGGCCCACGGTCAGCTCGAACCGGGTCGGCAGCTGCTCGGATTGTTCGAAATAGGTCTGGGCGCAGGCGGCGAGCGAGCCGCCCGAGAGCGGCGTCAGGCCCTGATAGGGCGTCGTGCCCTCGCCCTGGTCGATGAGCACGGCGAAATAGCCCTGGCCGAGCTGGTCGAAGCCCGGGGCCTCGGGGTTCAGCCGCTCGGCGTCGAAACTGGCCCAGGCGCGCATGCGGGCGGGGGCGCCTTCGGATTCCGGGGCGTAATAGTCGGTGGCGAGCGTGCGGATGGCGCCGTTGCCGCGCACCTGCAGCGAGAGTTTCCAGCGCAGCTTGATGGTCTGGCCGATCAGCGCGGTCAGCGTGGTCAGCTCGGCCAGCATGGCGCTGACCGCGACCGGATAGTCGTGGCGCGACAGGATATGTTCCAGCGTGGCGCCGAGCCGCGCCACGCGGCCGCGCATGCCGGAGCGTTCGAGTTGGAAGGGCAGCACGCTGTCGTCCCAGGAGATTTCCTTCGTTTCGGTCATCCTATGTCCTTCGGAATGCGGATGCGCGGGGCCCGGGGAGGCGGCGCGCTTTGGCCTTCAATATAGGCCATGCGCGCGAAAGCCCAAGGGGGGCGCTGCCCCCGCCGCGCGTGCCGCGCGGCCCCCCCGGGATATTTGGACAAGAAAGAAAGCCGGCATTTCGCGCGTGTTGACGGCTGGCGGGTTGTGGCGGTAACCGGGGCTGGACCTGTGCAGGAGCCCGCCATGACATTCGACCGCAAGATCAAGATCGCGCCCTCCATCCTGTCGGCGGATTTCGCCGATTTCGGCCGCGAGATCCGCGCCATCGAGGCGGAAGGCGCCGACTGGGTGCATGTCGATGTCATGGACGGGCATTTCGTGCCGAACCTGACCTTCGGCCCGCCGGCGGTGAAGGCGTTCCGGCCGCATGTGACCAGCTTCATGGACGTGCACCTGATGATCGCGCCGGTCGATCCCTATATCGAGGCCTATGCCGAGGCCGGCGCCGACATGATCACCGCCCACATCGAGGCCGGGGCGCATCCGCATCGCACCTTGCAGGCGATCCGGGCCACCGGCAAGAAGGCCGGGATCGCGCTGAACCCCGGCACGCCGGCCGAGGCGGTCGAGTATCTCTTGGACCTGTGCGACATGGTGCTGGTGATGACGGTGAACCCCGGCTTCGGCGGGCAGAAGTTCATCCATTCGCAGACGGCCAAGATCGCGCGGCTGCGCGCCATGATCGGCGACCGGCCCATCCATATCCAGGTCGATGGCGGCGTCGATCCGGTCACCGCGCCGCTGGTCGCGGCGGCGGGGGCGGATGTGCTGGTCGCGGGCTCGGCCGTATTCAAGGGCGGCTCGGTCGCGGATCCTGCGCCCTATGGCGCCAATATCCGCGCCATCCGCGAGGCGGCCGAGGCTGCCCGGCGTTGATCTGGCGCGGCGCCTCGGCCTTGGCGGGCGCCGCGCTGGGGCTGGCCGCGCCGCTGTCGGGCGCGGATTGGCGCGAGCGGCTGGGTTTCAGCGGCCCGCAGGTGGCGCCCGGCGGCATCTGGCTGCATGCGGCAAGCGTCGGTGAGCTGACCTCGGCCCGCGTGCTGGCCGAGGCGCTGGCGCGCGAGTTTCCCCTGGTGGTGACGACAAACAGCCTGACCGGGCGCGACCTGGCGCGGCGGCTGGGTTATCCCTGCGCGCTGGCGCCCTTGGACGTGCCGCAGGCGGTGGCGCGCTTCCTGGACCGGGTGCGGCCAAGCGTCATGGTGACGGTCGAGAACGAGCTTTGGCCGAACCGCTCCGCCATGGCTGCCGCGCGGGGCGTGGCGCAGGTCGTGGTGGGGGCGCGGATCTCCGAGCGTTCGGCGGCGGCTTGGGCGCGCCTTCCGGGGCTGATCGGGCCGATCTTGCGCCGGATCGACGCGCTTTCGGCGCAGGACGGCGCCAGCGAGGCGCGGCTGCTGGCGCTGGGGCTGCGGCCGGAGGCGCTGGCCGGGCGGCTGAGCCTGAAGCTCTTGGCGCCGGCGCAGACCCGGCCGGGGCCGGAGGCGGCGGATCGCGGGCTGGTGGTGCTGGCGGCCTCGACCCATGAGGGCGAGGAGGCGCTGGTGCTGGACGCCTGGACCGCCGCGCGCGCAGCCGTGCCGGGGCTGCGGCTGATCCTGGCGCCGCGCCACCCCGCGCGGGGCGATGCCGTGGCCGCGCTGATCGCGGCGCGGGGCTTCGGTTTTGCCCGGCGCAGCGCGGGCGGAACGGCGGCGGCGGCGCTGCTCTTGGCCGATACATTGGGCGAGATGGCGGGCTGGTATGCGGCGGCCGGGATCTGCATCACCGGCGGCTCTTTCGTCGATCACGGCGGCCATACGCCCTGGGAGCCGGCGGCCTGGCGCTGCGCCATCCTGCATGGCCCGCATGTGGCGAACCAGGCCGAGGCCTATGCGGCGCTGGACGGTACGGGCGCGGCGCTGGGCTGCGATGCGGCCGCCCTGCCCGGCGTGCTGGCGGGCCTTGCCGGCGACGCGGGCCGGCAACGCGGCATGGGCGAGGCGGCGCGGGCGCTTCTGCTGGCGCGGGCGGGCGATCCGGCGCCGCTGCTGGCGCGGATCCGGCATCTTGCGCAAGGGCGCCGGCATCCTGATATGTGACAGGGAAAGGACAAGCGATGATCCGATATGCCCTGCGCTGCGACCAAGGCCATGACTTCGACGGCTGGTTCCGCAACTCCGACGCCTTCGACAGCCTGCTGAAGGCGGGCCAGGTCGCCTGCACGCAATGCGGATCGGCGGCGGTCGAGAAGGCGGTGATGGCGCCGCGCGTCGCCAAGGGCGATGACCCGGCCCCGCTGAGCGCGCCCCGCGACCCGCGCGAGGCGGCGCTGGAGGCGATGCGCCGCCATGTCGAGGCGCATTCCGATTACGTCGGCATGTCCTTTGCCGCCGAGGCCCGCGCCATCCACGAGGGCCAGGCGCCCGAGCGCGCCATCCATGGCGAGGCGAAGCTCGAGGACGCGAAGAAGCTCATCGAGGACGGCATTCCGGTGGCGCCGCTGCCCTTCCGTGCGCGCCAGCGGGTGAACTGAGCCTCGGAGCGAGTCGAGTCAGGGCGTGCCGAGATAGTCGCGCAGCGCCACGGCATTGTTGTGGTCGCGGTCATGGGCGGCATAAAGCAGCACCACCGGGCCCTCATCGATGATCCGGCGCAGCGCCTCGACCGGGGCGGGGTTGGCGTCGAGTTCGGCCGCGTAGCGCCGGCGGAACTCGGGCCATTTCTGCGGATCGTGGCCGAACCAGTGCCGCAGCGCATCCGAGGGCGCGATCTCGCGCAGCCACAGCGCCTCGCCCAGCTTCTGGTGGCTGAGGCCGCGCGGCCAGAGCCGGTCGACGAGGATGCGGCGCCCCTCGTCCGGGGCGGGCGGATCATAGGCGCGGCGCAGCGAAATCCTTGCCATGGCAGGTCCTTTCAGCAGGGCAATCCCGAGCCGGCGGTTCTGGTTCCCGGCGCGTTGACAGGCTTCGGGAATAGGGCCAAGACTGGCCGCGCCAACAACGGGAGGGATGCATGAAGAAGGTCTA
>NZ_SOKV02000027.1:0-45306 GCF_004407025.1 Paracoccus sp. DMF | reverse complement strand
ACGAGGAGGCGCCGATCTTCCAGATCGCCGACTACGGCCTGGTCGGAGACCTGTTCACAACCGTCCCGGAACTCACAGGGAAGCTCTGAGCCGGACGAAATTCCGTCCTGCGCAGCCCTCGCCCGAGGATCGCAGGACAAGATGCCTGTTCATGATGTGCATGTGAACGATAGTCGTGACAAGCAAGCGCAACCGCAGCCTTGCGTAACTGGAGGAAGAGACCATGGCAAACATCCCCGCTTTCGAGGACATCATCTACGAGGTCCGCGGCCGCGCGGCCTGGATCATCATCAACCGTCCGAAAGTCTATAACGCCTTCCGCGGCCAGACGCTGGAGGAAATGATCCAGGCGCTGCAGCTTGCGGGAAACAACAAGGACGTGGCCTCGATCGTCATTACCGGCGCCGGCGACAAGGCGTTCTGCACCGGCGGCGACCAGTCGGCGCATGAGGGCAATTATGACGGCCGCGGCGTCGTCGGCCTGCCCATCGACGAGCTGCAAAGCCTGATCCGCGACGTGCCGAAGCCGGTGATCGCCCGGGTGAACGGCTTTGCCATCGGCGGCGGCAACGTCCTGGCGACGCTGTGCGACCTGACCATCGCCTCGGAAAACGCCATGTTCGGCCAGGTGGGTCCGAAGGTCGGCTCGTTCGACGCCGGCTGGGGCACCTGCATGCTGGCCCGCATCGTCGGCGACAAGAAGGCGCGCGAGATCTGGTATCTCAACGACCGCATCTCGGCCCGCGACGCCATGGGCTACGGCCTGGTGAACAAGGTCGTGCCGCTCGAGGAGCTGGACGCCGCCGTCACGCAATGGACCGATACGCTGGCGGAACGCTCGCCTACGGCGCTGGCCTTCCTGAAGCGGTCGTTCAACGCCGACAGCGACTCGATCCGGGGCATCTCGAACCTCGCCCTGCATGCGGTCAAGCTGTATTACGCGACGCCGGAATCGCAGGAAGGCGTCAATGCCTTCAACGAGAAGCGCAAGGCCGATTTCTACAAGTTCGTGGAATAAGGCGGGAACGGTCATGGCACCCTTGCAGATCGGTTCGCGCGACCTGGCCGGTCACCTTCCCGCCGGCGCCCGGATCTGGCTTCATGCCTGTTCGGGGGAAAGCGCGCTGATCCGCGATGGGTTGGAGGCCGCGGACTTGCGCGGCCTGACCTTCACCGGCATCTTCGTGCCCGGCCTGAACCGGCTGGCCGGGCTGCTGGCGGCCGGGGCCCGGATCGAGAGCTATTTCATGATGCCCGAGTTCGCGGGCCATGAGGCGCAGGTGGACTTCCTGCCGTTCTGCTATCGCGAGATCCGGCTGCATCTGGCGGCGAACCCGCCCGATGCGGCCCTGGTCATGGTCTCGCCCCCGGACGAACAGGGGCTGTGCAGCCTTGGCCCGGTCAATGATTTCATCGGCGACATCTGGCCGCAGGTTCCGCGGATCATCGGCCATGTCAACCCGCTGGTGCCGCGGACGCAGGGCCGGTCCATCCCCCTCGACCGCTTTCATGCCGTGGTCGAGGGCGAGGCGCCGCTGCCCGTCTCGGACCCCGGCATGGACGAGGTCTCGGCCCGCATCGCCGCGCTGGCCCGCGAACTGGTGCCCGAGGGCGCGACGATCCAGGCCGGCCTTGGCCGCACGCCCGAGGCGGTGATGCGCGGCCTGACCGGCCACCGCAACCTGTCCATCCATTCCGGCCTGATCGGGGATTCGACGCTGGACCTGCTGGAGGCCGGGGCGCTGCGCGCGGACGCGCCGATCTGCGCCGGCGTCGCCATCGGCAGCCGGCGGCTCTATGATGCCGTCGGCCGGCCCGCGTTTCGCTTTGCCCCGCCTTCGGTCACGCATGACTTGGCGCAACTGGCCGGCATCGGGCGCTTCGTCACCATCAACTCGGCCATCGAGGTGGACCTGGCCGGCAACGGCCATGCCGAAGCCACCCGAAAGGGCCTGGTGTCGGGCCCTGGCGGAGCCTCCGATTTCGCGGCGGGCGCCCGCGGATTGCAGGGGCTGCGCATCCTGGTGCTGCCCGCAACGGCGGCGGGCGGCAAGATCAGCCGCATCGTCCCTTCGGGGCAGGCGCCCGGCCCGGTGTCGCTGGGCCGGTTCGACACCGATATCGTCGTCACCGAACACGGCTTTGCGGACCTGAGGGCGGCAAGCCCGGCGCAGCGCCGCGAAAGACTGATTGCCATCGCCGCTCCGGAGCACCGGGCCGAACTGGCGGAAAATTGACTCCCATCCATCCGGCAAGGCCTTGCGGCACCCGCCACCAGAGGAACCCAAGATGATCGAACGCAGCCTTTTCAACCAGGAACATGAGCTTTTCCGGGAAACCGTCCGGCGGTTCGTCGAAAAAGAGATCACGCCCTATCACGCGC
Source organism: Paracoccus sp. DMF (assembly GCF_004407025.1). Lineage (NCBI taxonomy): Bacteria > Pseudomonadati > Pseudomonadota > Alphaproteobacteria > Rhodobacterales > Paracoccaceae > Paracoccus > Paracoccus sp. DMF. Next base: position 42,923 of record NZ_SOKV02000027.1, on the reverse strand, counting down.
AATGGGAAAAGGACGGCATCGTCCCGCGCGAGCTGTGGCTGAAGGCCGGCGAACAGGGCCTGCTGTGCTGCACCGTGCCCGAGGAATATGGCGGGCTGGGCCTCGACTACCTGTTCGACGTGGTGGTGTTCGAGGAGTTGTGGCGCGCCGGCGCCTCGGGTCCCGGCTTCCTGATCCACACCGATCTGGTGGCGACCTATATCCTGTCCTTCGGCAGCGAGGAGCAGAAGCGCAAGTTCCTGCCCAAGATGGTCACCGGGGAATGGATCGGCGCGCTTGGCATGACCGAACCGCATGCCGGCTCGGACCTCAAGGCCATCCGCACCCGCGCCACCCGCGACGGCGACGATTACGTCATCAACGGGCAGAAGGTGTTCATCTCGAACGGCCAGCACGCCGACGTGCTGGTCTGCGCCACCAAGACCGACCGCGACGCCGGCGCCAAGGGCGTCACGCTGTTCCTGATCGAGGGCGACCGCGAGGGCTTCCGCCGCGGCCGCAACCTGGAAAAGCTGGGGATGCACGCGCAGGACACCTCCGAGCTGTTCTTCGACAATGTGCGCGTCCCGGCCGCGAACATGCTGGGCGGCGAGGGCGAGGGCTTTGCCCTGATGATGACCAAGCTGAGCCAGGAGCGGCTGGCCCAGGCCATCCGTTCTGCCACCGTGGCCGAGACGATCATCGAATGGACGCTGGATTACACGACGCAGCGCGAAGCTTTCGGCAAGACGATCTTCGATTTCCAGAACACCCAGTTCAAGCTGGCCGAGTTGAAGACCCAGGCCACCTTGGCCCGGGTGTTTACCGACAAGTGCATCGAGTTGTTCATGCAGGGCAAACTGGACCCCGTGGACGCCGCCATGGCCAAGATGTACACGACCGAACTGCATTGCAAGGCGGCCGACGAATGCCTGCAACTGTTCGGCGGCTGGGGCTACATGTGGGAATATCCAATCTGCCGCGCCTATGCCGATGCGCGGATCACCAAGATTGCCGGCGGCTCGATCGAGATCATGAAGACCATCATCGCCAAGGCCATGAAAGCCGAACACGACAAACGCTGACAAGGCGGAACCGGCGCCCATGCGGCGCGGGTCCATTGGACCGCGGCCGAAAAACAAGGGCCGCCCGGGAAGACGCCCGGGCGGCCCTGGTCTTTGCGCAGCCGTTTTATTGCGCGGCTATCCCGGCCGCGTATTCGGTTTCAAAGAACCGGATCATCGCTTCGGGGTCTTCCAGCCCGTTCTTGCGCGCCAGTTCTATCCAGCTTGTGCGGGTCGGCTCCAGCCGCTCTTTCAACTCGGCCACAAAGCTTTCCGGCGGGGTCTGCACCCCCATGCCTTCGGCTCGCATGGTTTCAAGCGCGTCGGCCAGCGAGGCAGCATAGATCTCGCCCATTTTCGTGACAAGTGGCAACCCCGAGACCTCGCGGATCGCGGCCTGATCCTCGGGCGAGATCCGGTCCCAGGCATCACGGCTGAAGGCCAGCATGTTGACGGTGTTCACCACCCCGCCCGGCACCAGCACATATTCTCTGAGCGTGCCCGCAAGCTTGAAGCCCAGCAGCGTGTCGGGCGGAATGATGCCGCCGTCGATCGCCCCGCTGGACGCCAGCTCATAGACCTCGGACATTGGCTTCGAGACCGGGACGGCCTGCATCAGCTCGATCGAGTTCGACGCCGCCTGTTGCGGGCTGCGCAGCTTCTTGCCTGCCAGATCGGACAGCGCCGTCACCTCGCCCGAGCGCAGCGCTAGATGCGCCGGGTTGCCGGTGAACACGGCCAACGGCACGATTTCGTCGAATATCCCGGTCGGCTCCAGATAGGTTTCATAGGTGCGATAGCTGACCGGCATCGAGACGCGCGGATCATCGCCCAGGAACGGCAGTTCCAGCCCCTCGCTCAGCGGAAACCGGCCCGGCGTATAGCCCGGCACAACCAGCGCCACATCGGCCATGCCATCCACAAGCACGTCATACTGGCCCGCCACCGTGCCGACGACCTTTGGGGTCGCGACGATCTTGACCCGCCCTTCGGTGACACGGGCGATTTCCTCGAACCACGGGTCGATGATCTCGGCCTGCAGCGGATAGGTGGGCGGCAGCCACTGCGAATAACGAAAGGTTACCGTTTCGGCTTGCACCGGCGCGGCAACGGAAGCCGCGGCCATGATCGCCACCGCGATACCGGGCAAAAGTTTTCTGGATATGAATGTCATGTTTCCCTCCCATGGAACATGAGGACGACGCCGGCGTTTCTCCATACCGTATGTCAGAGTATGATAAGCGTTAGATCATCTTCGCTATCTGATTCTACCGCCCCGACACAAAGGCCCCGACAATCGGGGCATTCGTTCGCCAGCTTCAGATGGTCAGCCGCGGTTCTTGAGAACCTCGGGCTGCACGGCGCGGTGGAAGCCATTGTATTCGGGGATATTGGTCGCCGGATAATCCTGGGTCCAGGTCTGCCGGCGGTTCGGCGCGCCGCCGTCGACGCGCAGGCAACTGCCGGTCACATAGGCCGCCGCGGGCGACAGCAGATAGGTGATCGCGGCCGAGATTTCCGATTCGGTGCCATAGCGCGGCAGCGGGACCTGCGCCGGATAGGCCAGGATGCGCTCGGTGATCTCGGGGGCGTATTGGTCAAAGCCCGAGGATGCGATCCCCCCCGGTGCCACCGCATTCACGCGCACGCCAGAATGGGCCCATTCGCAGGCCGCCGTTTCGGTCAGGGTCCACATGCCGCCGCGCGAAGCGCCGGAATGCCCCATCTCGGGCCAGCCGTTCCAGATATCGGCGATGACATTGACGATGGCACCGCCATTGGCTTCCATCCAGCGGTTGTAGATTTCCCGCATGAAGATGAAGCCCCCGGTCAGGTTATTGCGGACCACCGCCTCGAATCCCTTGGTCGAGATGGTCTTGAGTTCGGCCCGGTATTGCCCGCCGGCGTTGTTGACCAGCGCGTTGATGGCGCCGAAACGCTCCAGCGTCTGATCGATCAGGGCGACGACCTGCGTTTCATCGCGGATGTCGCAGGTCGCGGCGTGAACCTTGCCGCCGTCCTCGACGATCTCCTGCCGAACGGTTTCCAGCTTTTCGGGGTTCCGGCCGGCGATCACGACCTGCGCGCCCAAATGGGCCAACTCGTGCGCGGTGCAGCGCCCGATGCCGCTGCCGCCGCCGGTGACGATGATGGTCTGGTCCTTGAACAGGCCTGGTGCATACACGGAATTGTAAGGCATTGGATCTCGCTCGTGCTGCGGCGGGCCCCCGGGGCCGCCTGTTGTCATCTTCCCGGCAGAGCCGGAATCGGAATGCGCCGGCTGCGGGCGGGTGTGCGATGGCCGTCACGGGACTTCGGCTGCGCCCTGCCCTGCCGCGCCGGCCTTGCCCCGTCCTGCCGCTCTCCTCCTCCGAGCGGGCGGGCATATCGTGTGCTTGCATACTATATGGCGTGACGGGCGGTGCAACGATTATTTGCCGCTTCTTACAGGGCCTGCCCGTCGCGGCGATACATCCGCTCGCTGTGGATCGAGACAAGCACGGCGAGCCCCGCCGCCACACCACCCGCGAGACCCAGCCAGTCATAGCCCAGGCCCGCCACGACGAGGCCGCCCAATGCCGATCCCAGCGCGAAGCCCAGATAGTTCATCGTCGCGTTCAACCCCAGCACCACCGCCCCCCGCTCGGGATTGCGCTGCATCAGCAGGATCTGCTGCGGGATCATCATGCCGCCCGCCAACAGGTGCCACAGCAGCGCCTGCACGACCAGCAACGCTTCCGGCAGCGGCGCGATGCCGACCAGCGGCAGCGACAGCACCGGCAGGATCACCACCTGCGAACCCAGGGCAAGCATCCGCGCCCGCACCGCGCCCAGCCGCTGCGTTACGCGCCCCATCATCAGCCCGGCGACGACCCCGCCGATGCCGAACACCCCGACCGTCAGGCCGACATTGCCGCCGTGCCGCATGACCAGCGGCGCGATCAGCCCATAGCACAGGATCAGCGCGCAGGCATGCAGCGCCATGACGAAGACCGCCGCCAGCGCCTTGGGATCACGGCCCGCGTCCAGCAGCGTGCGCAGCGAGGTCACCGGGACCACGACCCGACGCGGCAGCGTCCACCACAACCCGACCGCCGACAGCGCGCCCAGCCCGCCGACGATCAGGAAGGCGGCGGGCCAGCCCAGCTGATGCGCGATGACCACGCCCAGCGGCAGCCCGGCCGCCTGCGATAACTGAAGCCCGGCAAAGACAAGGCCCAGCGCCCGACCCCGCCGCGGTTCCGGCACGGCGGCAAAGACGACCGAGGCGGCGACCGGCGTGTAAAGCCCGCCGCCGAAGGCCGCCGCGGCCCGCGCCGCCAGCATCACCTGGAACGAGCGGGTGCAGGCGCAGACCAGCGCCGAGGCCACGACGATCGTCATGGCGGCAAGCAGCAGCCGCCGCCGCCCGATCCCTCCGGTCAAGGAAATGAGCAGCGGCGAGCCGATGGCGTAGGCCCCCGCATAGACGGTGAACAGCAGCGCCCCCTGAGCCAGGCTGACATTCAGCCCGGCGGTGATCTCGGGCAGGATGCTGACGACGATGAAGCCGGCGGTGCCGACGACAAAGTTCCCCGCCGCCAGAACGGCGATGGCCAGGGGCGATGCGGCCGCCGGCTGGCACCGGCCCTGCTGCGCCGGACCCGTCACGATGCGGCTCCCTCCCCTGCCCTGCCGGCTAGGGGGTCAGGCCTGGGTGTCTCGGCCCGCGCGGATTGGCCGGCGCGCAACGCGCCGTCCTGCGGCCATGCACGGCTCCGCCACCGGTTGTCCGAATTGTCCATCTTTCTCCGACCGCCCGTTGCCGGACGCCCGCCTATATCATAATCTGATTTATAATAAATATATGTATCATATACGAGGCAAGGAAAATGAAGCCGGTTCTGGACCATATCGGAATCGCGGTCGCCGAGCTGCAACCTGCGCTGGAATTCTATGGCAGGACGCTGGGGCTGGGCCAGCCGGTCATCCGGCTGGTCCCGGAACTGGGGTTGCGGCTGGCGTTCTTCGACAATCCCGCCGGGCCGATCATCGAACTGGTCGAAGCCTCGGGCAAGACCGAGCTGCGTCCGGGCGACGTGGTCGTGGCGCTGGAGGTCGAGGACCTGGACGCCGCCATCGCGGAATACCGCGCCCGCGGGCTCAGGGTCTACGACCAGCCGCCGACCGCGAACCTGCCGCTGCGCCGGGGCTGGATCACCAAGGCCGGAGGGCATGGAAACGTTATCGAGCTTTGTCCCAAGGGCGAAGTCGCGGCCTTCGTCCGGGGCGCGGGAAGCTAGGGTCGGTGTGTTTCGGCATGCAATTTTTGGCTCTGACCCAAAATCAGTCCACTGACCAGGCTGTCGGATAATCTCCGGTTGCCGCGCGCTCAGCGCGGGTACCCTCAGCCGAGCGGTTGGAATACGAGGGCTTCACGCGGCGAGAGCAGGTGAACGCAGCCGTCCGTTCCTCGCCGGCGAGGGCGTTCCGATCAGGCACATCGCCCTGCGGACCGGCTGCAGCCGGCAGACCGTCCGGCGCATCCTGCGGCGTGCGTTCCGCATCCGCGCCAACTCGCTCGAGCCTTGGCGCGTCCAGCTCGACGATGCTCGGTCCGGCGGATGCCGCAATGGGGCCGAGCTCTGGCGTCGTCTCGCCGGCTTCGGCGACGGCCTGCGGGTCGTTGCCGGGTGGGCCACGCGCCGCCGCCGGGAGACGGCGCTGGCCTTCGGCCCGGAAGATCGCGATGATGCTGATGCAGAACGCGATCACCAGAGAATTCGCGGTCACCGTGGCGATCATCGAGAACGCCGCACTCATCCTCGCTGCGCCGGACCTCTCGAACGCTTCCAGGCGATGATCCGGAAGCGGGCGCTATCGATCCGCGGCCGATGACCTCGTGTGCTTCACGTCCTCGAAGAAGGTCGGGCCGGACGGCAGAACTAGCTGGGCGTCAGCACCGCCCCGCCGCAGACCGAGATCACCTGTCCGGTCACATAGGCGGACAGGTCGCCGACCAGGAACTCCAGCACGTTTGCCATGTCCTCGGGCATGGCAAAGCGGCGCAGCGCGATAGCCTCGAGCTGTTCGGACGTGCCGACGCCGGTTTCGGAGTCCAGCTTCATCAGCCGCGCGGTCAGCGTGATGCCCGGCGCGATGGCGTTCACCCGGATGCCCTTGGGCCCCAGCTCGGCGGCCAGGTTGCGGGTATAGGTATTGACCGCCGACTTCGCCGCGCCATAGACCGCCATCGCGCCGCCTTTCAGCGGCTCCAGCGCGGTCTGGGACGAGATGTTGACGATCACCCCGGCTCCCTTGGCCGCCATGATCGGCGCGGCGACCTGGCAGCACATCACGCAGGACCTCAGGTTCACGTCCACCAGGAAGTCAAAGCCCTCCGGTGTGGTCTGGCTGGGCAGCGGGCTCTCGTGGCGATAGACGCCCGCCCCGGCATTGTTGACCAGAATGTCCACGCCGCCGAAAGCACCGACGGTTTCCCGGAACAGCCGCGCGACGGTCTCGGGCTTCCTCAGATCGCCCTCGACCCCCAGCGCACGGGAACCGAGCGCCTCGACTTCGGCCATCACGGTTTCGGCGGTCAGTTCCTCGCCGATCCTGGCCGCGCCCTGCATGTTGAGGTCGGCCACCACCACATCGGCGCCCAGCCGCGCCAGCCGCAGGGCATAGGCCCGGCCGATGCCGCGCGCCGCGCCGGTCACGATGGCCGTCTTGCCCAGCAAGGGTTTCGTCATTCGCTTCTCCATTCACTCGCGCAATGTCGCATGGCCGTTGCTCAGGACAACTGCCTGACGTTCCGCCGCCAAGGCGCGGAAATGAACCGCCCGCCCCGCGCGCCACAACTCGACCCGCAGCGTCTCGCCCGGATAGACCGGGACGCTGAACCGACAGCCGATCTCGGCGATGCGGTCGGGATCATAGCCGCAGACCAGCCGCAGAATGGCGTGGCAGGCGATGCCGAGGCTGCACAGCCCATGCAGGATCGGCCGCTCGAACCCGGCTGCGCGCGCCACGGCCGGATCGGCATGAAGCGGGATGCGGTCGCCGCTCAACCGATAGATCAGCGCCGATTGCTGCAGGGTGGGCAGGTCGCAGAACAGGTCCGGCGCCCGGTCGGGGACGGCGGGCAAGGGCGCGGGACTTTCGCCATGCAGGCCGCCGAAGCCGCCGTCGGCGCGGGCAAAGGCGGTGCGCAGCGTGGTTGCGATCAGCGCGCCGGTCCCGGCATCGCGCAGTTCCTTGCGGCTGTGGACCAGCGCGCCGCGGCCCGGGCCCTTGTCGGCCAGGCCGATCACCCGCGTTTGCCCAATGACCTGTCCCTGCGGCGCAAGCGGTCGGTGCAGGATCACCCGCTCCTCGCCGTGAAGGGCCTGGTTGACGTCCATCCCCAGGTCGGAATCATGGACCCAGTCCATGGTCTCTCCCAGGACCACCGCCATGGTGGGAACCGCCTTCAGCCCCGTTTCGTAGACAAAGCGCAGTTGTCCCGGATCGGTGCTGTCATGTCCGATCCCGATGCCAAGCGCATAAAGGATGGCATCCCGCTCGGCATAGCTCTGCGCCAGTTCGGGAATCCGAAGCGCCAGCGCCCGGTCGGGGACGACCGCCATGCCGTCAGCCGGTCCCGACCGCGGACCGGGGCGGCCCCGCCTCGCGCTCCAGCCGCGCGCACAGCGCCTGCGGCAGGCCCCAGTCGGCGCAGATCTCGCGGCTGTTTTCCCCCGGTGCCGGCGTGGCGCGGCGCAGGCTGCCCGGCGTCCGGGACAACCGCGGCGCCGGTGCCGGATGCAGCAACCCGTCGAATTCGGCATGCACTCCGCGCGCCTGCATCTGCGGATGCGCCCAGGCCTCGGCGATGCTCAGCACCGGCGAGAAACAGGCGTCGCGACCAGCCATTGCCGCCTCCCATTCGGCACGGGTCCGCTGCCGGAAGCGTTCGGCGAAAAGCTGCTTCAGCGCCGGCCAGTTGGCCCGGTCCGTCCGGTCCGGAATGGCCGCCGGGTCAAGGCCCAGCACGTCCAGAAGCGCGGCATAGAACTGCGGCTCCATCGCGCCGACGGCGACATGCTTGCCATCCGCCGTCTCATAGCAGCCGTAGTCGGGCGAGCCGCCGTCCACGATATTGCCGGCCCGGCGCTCGGTCCAGGTGCCCTGCTGGGTGAAGGCGGTGAAGGCGGACATCAGATGCGACACCCCGTCGATCATCGCCGCATCCACCCTTTGCCCCTGTCCCGAGCGCCGGGCTTCGTGCACCGCGGCAAGGATGCCGAAGGCAAGATACATCCCGCCGCCGCCCAGGTCCGCGACCAGGTTCAGCGGCGGCGCCGGCGGCCGGTCGGGATAGCCGATGGCATCAAGCGCCCCGGTCAGCGCCAGATAGTTGATGTCGTGCCCCGCCTCCCTTGCCATCGGGCCGTCCTGGCCCCAGCCGGTCATCGAACCGTAGACGATGCGCGGGTTGGCCGAGGCGCAGGCGTCGTAGCCGAGGCCCAGCTTGTCCATCACGCCGGGGCGGTAACCTTCGATCACCACGTCGGCGGCGGCGATCAGCGCCAGCGCGGCCTGATGCCCTGCAGGCGACTTGAGGTCCAGCGCGATGGATCGCTTGTTGCGGTTGTAGAAATCGTATTTCGGCGGCAGCAGCGGCTCGGCCGGCCGGTCGATGCGAATCACATCGGCGCCGAAATCGGCCAGCAGCCCGCCGGCGAACGGCCCCGGTCCCTGGCCGGAAAACTCGACGATCCGCAGATCGGACAGCGGTCCTGTCATCGCAGTCTCCCTCCTCTTGCGAAGCAGACGCCACGGGCGCAGCGCCGGAGTTCTCCCGCTGGCGCGCGTCCCAAAACGATGCTTGCGTTTTATATTCTCTATCATACAGTAATATTGCGAAACAAATTTGGCAAGCCGGCGCAATGATCGGTCCGCCGCTCGGGAACCGCGCCCTCTTGAGGAGGAGGGGCGCAGGATCCGCAGACCCGGGCGGAAAGCCGGCGCCGGATTGTCATGAGCATGTCGTGAACGAGAGAGGGAGGAGGACGAGATGCAGGGAACGCTGCTGCTGAAGCAGGCGGTGCATCGCAACCCGCAAGGCGTCGCCACGGTCTGCGGGACCCGCAAGCGCCACTGGCACGAGCTGGGCGACCGCATACCGCGCATGGCGGCGGCGTTGCGCAGGCTGGGTCTGGAAAGCGGTGGCTTCGTCGCTACGCTGGCAATGAACTCGGACAACTACCTGGAGCTGTTCTACGCGGTGCCCTGGGCGGGCGGCTGCTTCGCACCGATGAATGTCCGCTGGTCGGCGCAGGAAAACCTCTATGCGCTGCAGGATTGCGGTGCGGCGATCCTCTGCGTGGACGACACCTTCGCCGAGCAGGGCCAGCAATTGCGCCGCGAGTTCCCCGGGCTCAAGGCCGTGATCCATATCGGCGACGCCCCCACGCCCGAGGGGATGCTGTCCTATGAGGACCTGATCGCCAGCCACGAGCCGGTGGCGGATGCCGACCGCAAGGGGGACGACCTCTATGCCGTGTTCTACACCGGCGGCACCACCGGCCAGCCCAAGGGCGTCGCACTCAGCCATGCCGCGCTTGGCCATGCCGCAACCGCTTGGCTGGCGATGATCCCGGATGTCGAGGATCTGAGCTTTGCCTATGTCGGCGGCTTCTTCCATTTCTCGGGCGCGAGCCCGGTGCATTACATCACCATGGCCGGCGGCACCCATGTCGTGTTGCCCAAGTTCGAGCCGCTGACGATGATGCAGGCCATCCACGCGCACAAGGTCTCGAACGCAGTGATGGTGCCCACCATCGTCAACATGCTCATCAGCCATCCCGATTTCGACAAGTATGACCTGTCGAGCCTGCGCACCTGCGTCTATGGCGGCTCGCCCATGCCCGAGGCGCTGATGGCCGCGGCGGCGGCGAAACTGCCGCACCTGCGCTTCTACCAGATCTACGGCATGACCGAAACCGGCGGCTTCGCCACCATGCTGCGCTGGCGCGACCACGTCTTCAGCGGCCCCAAGGCCGAGCGGATCCGCTCTTGCGGCCAGCCGGGGCCCGGGGTCGAGGTCAAGATCGTCTCGCCCGACGGCGAGACCCTGCCACCCCGCCAACTGGGCGAGATCGCCATGCGTTCGGACTATCTGATGATGGGCTACCTGGGCAAACCCGAGCAGTCCGCCGAGGTGTTGCGCGACGGCTGGATGTATTCCGGCGATGCCGGCTATCTGGACGAGGACGGCTATCTCTATGTCGCCGACCGCGTGAAGGACATGATCGTCACCGGCGGCGAGAACGTCTATTCGATCGAGGTCGAGCGGGCGCTGTTCCAGCATCCCGCCATCCACGAGGCGGCGGTGATCGGCATCCCGTCCGAGGAATGGGGCGAGCAGGTTCATGCCGTCGTCGTCCTGAAACCCGGCGCGACCACCACCGAGGCGGAGCTGATCGCGCATTGCCGCAGCCTGATCGGCGGCTACAAATGCCCCAAATCGGTCGAGTTCCGCACGGAACCGCTGCCGCTGGCGCCCAAGAATACCGTGATGAAGAACCTGCTGCGCGATCCCTACTGGGTCGGGCACAAGCGCAGGATTTGACCCGACGGCGGCCGGCCCACCCGGCCAGAGCCTTTCATCCGCCCCGCGGCGGCAACAAACAGCGAGTATCGAATGTCGTTTTTCCACCGCGCCGGCATTTTCGCCGGCCTCGTGCTGGCGGCCGGCGTCGCGGCGGCCCAGGCGCAGGAGGTCACGCTGCGCTATTCCAACTGGCTGCCCGCCGGCTATACGCTGGACGTCGCGTTGATGGAGCCGTGGATCGCCGCCATCGAGCAGGCGACCGAGGGCCGGGTGAAGATCCAGAAAAGCCCCAAGGTCGTGGGCAGCGTCGCTTCGCAATACGACGTGGTGGCCGACGGGATGGCGGACATGTCGCTGATGGTGCTGAGCTATGCCCCGGGTCGCTTCCCGCTGGTCGAGGGGATGGAACTGCCCTTTGCCAGCGACGACGAAACGCGCACCTCGCCCGCCGTCTGGGCGACCTACGAGAAGTTCCTGGCCGACAGGGACGTGTTCCCCGATGTCGTCCCGCTGGCCATGTTCCAGACCGGCGTGTTCCACGTCTTCACCACCGGGCGCGACCTGGCACTGGTGGACAACTGGGCCGGCGCCAAGATCCGCACCTCCAGCCCCTCGCTGACCCGCATCGTCGAACTGATGGGCGGCACGCCGATCAACAAGCCGGTGTCCGAGGTCTATGAGCTGGCGTCCGGCCGGGTGATCGACGGCGCGACCACGCCCCCCGACGCGCTGCTGGGCTTCAAGCTGGACGAGGTGCTGAACACGATGATCTTCGTGCCGGGCAGCCTCGGCTCGACCACGGTGCTGGTCTCGGTCAACCCCGACGCCTGGGGCAGGATTTCCGAGGCAGACCAGCAGGCGATCCGCAAGGTCTCGGGCGCAGTGGTCGCCAGGATGTCGGGCGACCTGCACCGCAAGGAAACCGAGGCCGCCATTGCCAAGATGCAGGCCAAGGGCATGACCGTGACCCGCATGAGCGACGCGGAACTGGCCAGGATGCAGGAGCGGGTGGCGCCGCTGACCGCCGAATGGTTGGAAAAGGCCAAGACCGCCGGGCTGGAAAATCCGCAGGAAATGCTGGATTTCTTCCGTTCCGAACTGAACCGGGCCGCGCAGTAAGTTCCCTCTTGTCTTGCGCGATCGGGGGCGAGCCTTTCGAGGCTCGCCCTACTTGCCGGAACGCGAACCGGGGGCATTTCGCGATGTGCCGCCCATCCTTGCGGCACCGCCCGGCCTGCGACCGCGCGGTTTCGTTGTTGCAAGAGCGCGGCGCCCCGCGGGTCAGATATGATCGGTGGGCCGGACCACCACCTCGGCCAACGCGACGCGGCGGGGACGGGTGATGATATGGGCAATGGTTTCGGCCACGTCCTCGGGGTGCAGGTATTCCACGTCCGCCAGGATGCGCGACAGCCGGGCTTGCGCAACCGGCGCCTGATGATCGAACAGCTCGGTTCGCACGGCGCCGGGCTCGACGACCGAAACGCGGACATTGCGCCGGGCGAACTCTTGCCGCAACGCCTCGCTGAAGCCGTTGACGCCGAACTTCGTGGCGTTGTAAACGCCCGCCGTCGCCGCCGCGACCCGGCCCGCGACAGAGCTGACGTTCACCACATCGGCGACGCCGCGGGGCCCCTTGGCCGCCTCGACCAGATGCGGCAGCGCCGCCTTGGTGATCGCCAGCAGCGCCATCAGGTTCAGATCGACCATCTGCTCCCATTCGGACAGCGGGCGATCGATCGAATTGCCGTTCAGCATCACGCCGGCGGCGTTGACGAGGATGTCCAGCCGCCCCTCGGCCGCGACGGCATCCGCGACAAGCTGCGCCGGCACGCCCCGCCGGGCAATGTCGGCCTCCAGCACGCGCACCCCGCCCCCCGCCGCGGCGATCCGGTCGGCGACTTCGGCCAGCCGCCCAGCCCGCCGCGCGGCCAGAACCACCCTGCTGCCCTGCGCGGCAAGCTCGGCCGCTGCCGCCGCGCCGATCCCGCTCGAGGCGCCGGTCACCAGCGCCACACATCCTTCCAGCCGTGCCGTCATTCGCTTCTCCTCAGGCCTTGGTCGCATTCCGTCGTCGGTCGGGTCGAATATCCGTCGCGATGGAAGATCACCGTTTCATCCAGTCCGGCGCGACCGACGCGCGCCCGGTTGGCATCCACCGCCGCGTCCTCGTAGCCGAACGAGATGCCGAAGATCAGCCGATGCGTGTCGGGCAGGCCGAGGTGGTCGCGGACGATGCCGGGATACAGCCCCAGCGCCCCCTGCGCACAGGAGGAGATCCCCCGCGACGTCAGCAGAAGCATCAGCGTCTGCGCATAGATGCCCAGATCTACCGCCTCGCGCTCTTCGAACGTATGGTGCAGAAAGATCAGCGCCGCATGCGGCCCGCCGAAGAAATCCAGATTGCGGCGATAGGCCCAATCCCGGCGTGGCCGGTCGTGCCGCTTGATCCCCATCGCTCCGTAAAGCTGCATGGCGGCATCGATCTGGCGCGCGCGATAGACGCCCTCGAATTTGCGGTCTGCGGCGAAATCCGGGTCTGGCGGAATCTCGGCCTGGGCTGCCGCCACCATCTTCCGGCCAAGGCCGCGCAGGCTTGGTCCCGACAGGACATGGGTGATCCAGGGCTGGATATTGCAGTTCGAGGGCGCCTGCTGGGCCAGTCCCAGCACCTCGCGCAGGATGTCCTGCGGCACCTCGTCCGGCAGGTAGCCGCGCACGGAACGGCGCTTTGCCACGGCATCGTCAATGGTCATCATCATGGCGTTCCCTTCTACAGGCCGCTGCGGGCCGCGATCTCCATCCCCCGGCGCGCATAGGCGGCGGCAAGCCTGCGGCCAACGCTTGCGGAATCGGGTAGCGTGCTGTTGCCCTGCTCGCCGCGCCAGGCGACGCCGGCGCTGCCGACCGCGGCGCGGAACATGGCGAAGACGCGATGGAAATCGGTCATCCACTCGGTGGTCCCGGCTTCGGCATAATAGGCTTGCAGGTAATCCGCCTCGGTCGGGATGCCCTCGGCCGCCAGGTCGATGCCCAGAAGGCCGCCATTCTCGTCGGGGGCCATGTGCCAGGCCTGCGTATTGAAGGCGACATCGACCAGCGGATGGCCCAACGTCGAAAGCTCCCAGTCCAGCACGCCGATGACGCGCGGCTCGGTCGGGTGGAACATCAGGTTGCCGATCCGGCAATCGCCGTGGCACAGCGCCAGAAGCGCGCTGTCCGGGATGCGGTCGCCCAGCCAGCCCAGCATCCGGTCCAGGTCGGGATTGTCGGTGTCGCCCTTGCGATACTGCTGCCAAAGCTGCGACCAGCGGCTGATCTGACGTTCGAAGTAATTGCCGGGGCGGCCGAAATCGCCAAGGCCCGCGGCCCGGAAGTCCAGGCTGTGGATCGCCGCCATCGTCCGGGCCATCGCGCCGTAGATCGCGCCGCGCTGTTCCGGCGCCATGCCGGGCAGCGAATATTCGGTGAAGATCCGGCCGTCGAGCCATTCCATCAGGTAGAAGGGCGTGCCCAGCAGGCCGGCGTCCTTCTCGTAGTGATAGAGCTGCGGGACCGGCACGGCGCTGGCGGCAAGCGCCCCCATCACCCGGAACTCGCGGTCGATGGCATGGGCGGATTTGGCAAGCTTCAGGCCCGGCTGCTTGCGCAGCACCGCCCGCCAGCCATCGGCGGTGACGAAATAGGTCGGGTTCGACATGCCCCCCGTGGTCGGCAGGACGGCAAGATCGAGCACCGCCTGCCCCAGGAAGCCGTTCAAAAAGCCGCGCAGGGCCTCGATGTCGAAATCGGCGCCGGGGGCACGGGCTGCGGCTTGCGCACTCATTCCGCCCCCTTGCCGCCGAAGCCGAACAGCTTCTGCGCGATGCGGCGCTTCTGCACCTCTTCCGAGCCCTCGGTGATCTTGTAGCGCCGATGGTGGCGGTAGATGTGCTCGAACGGCATGTGGCGGGAATAGCCCAGGCCGCCATGCACCTGCATGGCGAAATCCGCCGCCCGGCAGACCAGGTTATTGGCCATGTAGTTGCAGATCGACACCTCGTCCGAGATGGTCGCGGGGTCCTGCCGGTCCATCTTCCAGGCGGTGCGGAAGACGTAGTTGCGCACCACCTCGCATTCGGCGTGCAACTCGGCCAGCGGGAACTGGATCGCCTGGCGCGAGGCAAGGGCTTCGCCGAACAGCACCCGCTCCTTGGCGTATGTCACCGCCTGCTGGATGCAGTAGCGCGCGGCGCCCACGCTGCCCGCCGCCTGGCGGATGCGGTTTTCGTGGATGAACATCATGGCGATCTTCAGCCCCTCGCCCTCGACATGCAGGATGGCGCTGTCGGGCACGCGGACATCCTTCAGCTCGACCTCGGAATGGTCGGTGGGCATGTTGAAGGTCCAGTGGTTCATCACGATCCGGTGGCCGGGCGTATCGGTCGGCACGATGAAGGCGGTGATGCCGCGCGCCTCGCCGTCCTTGCCGCTGGTGCGGGCAAAGACCAGGTTCGCCTCGGCCCGGCCGACCTGGCTGTTCCAGCGCTTGCGGCCATTGATGATCCAGTGGTCGCCGTCCCGCACCGCGCGGGTCTCCAGCCAGGTCGCGTCCGAGCCGTGGCGCGGCTCGGTCAGCGCAAAGCTCAAGTGGCGCTCGCCGGTGATGATGCCCTCGATATAGACCTTCTGCGCCGCGGTGCCGTATTTGGCGATGGCGGGCACGATGGGAAAATTGCCGACGATCGAGTTCTCATCCTGCAGGTCGTTGTGCAGCCCCAGCCCCTTGGCCGCCAGATGCTCGCGGATCGCGGCATTCATCAGGTTCCCTGCCGCCTTGCCGCCGCAGCTTTCCGGCAGGCACAGCCGCAGGTGCCCGGCCTTGTCGGCGCGGCGCTCCATTTCCGACAGCAGCGCGCGCCATTCCTTGCTGGGGGCGCCGTCGTTTTCCCAATCGGTGCGGCAATATTCGCGGCGATGGTCGAAGAACCGGATGTTCTCGCGCTCCAGCGGCTTGATCTCGGCCTCGATGAAGGCGTCGAGTTCGGCCAGCTTGTCGGTGACGGCCTGCGGCAGTGTGAAATCCATGTCACTTTCCCGGATGGTTGCAAGGGTGCGGGGGTGGATCAGGGCGCCCCCGCCGCGCGCGTTTCAACGGGCGGCATATTGGGCCGCCTGTTCCTTCAGCAGGAATTTCTGGATCTTGCCGGCGGCATTGCGGGGCATCGTCTCGATGATCTCCACCGCTTCGGGCCAGTATGGCCTCGCCGCCCCGCTGCCTTCCATCCAGGCGCGCAAGTCTTCCATGGTAAAGGGCGCCCGGTCGGCCAGCACAAGGAAGGCGCAGGCCCGTTCGCCATGCGCCGGTCGGGATAGCCGACGATCGCGGCATCGGTGACGCGGGGGTGGCGATAGAGGATCGCCTCGATCTCGACCACCGGGATATTCTCGCCGCCGCGGATCACGATGTCTTTGGAACGGCCGCTGATCCGGATATAGCCCTCGGCATCCATATGGGCGAGATCGCCGAAGGACTGCGGACCGTCGCCATCCACGACGATCACCTGCTCCAGCGCCGGAAGCTCCGGCCTCAGCCGGTTGATCATCCCCGGAAAGTCGTGGCCGCGAAAGCTTTTCGGGATCAGGATCGCCTTCGTCTCGGCGAAGCCCAGCATGAAGCGCAATTCGCGCTCGCGGAAGATGGGCATCAGCGGATTGGGCACCGCGCCGATCCGGCAGGCGGCAAAGGCGGCGACCACGAATTCCCACCAGTTCGGCAGCATGAGCCCGATCACGTCCCCCCGGCCGATGCCCAGCGCCCGCAGCGATCCCGCCGCCTGCGCCACCGCGCCGCCCAGTCCGGCATAGGTCATCACCCGGGCGGGAATGTCTAAGCCCCGATCCTTGCGATAGGCGACCACGGCCTTTTTCCGCGGCGCTGCGGCGATCGCCGATTCCAGCAGATCGTCGAAGGTTCTGTCCTGCCACCAGCCCGCCGCCCGCATGGCCCGGGCATGCGCCGCGAGATCGAATCCGTCGGACATGATTTCCTCCTCCTGCCGGGGCATCGGCGCGGATGTCGGCTTGGCGATTTCCGCAAATGATACGCTCGACTACTATATCCAAGCATAGCAAATTCGGCCGCGTCAAGCGTTCTGTGCCGCGCTGGACCGGGTTGCGCCCGGCTTGCGTGGGGGCGCAGCGCCGGAGCCGTTTCAGTAAACGAACTTTCCGGCCGGATGGGTGGCGGAAATTCCCCCGTCCACCGGCAGCAGCTGGCCGTCCATATAGGACGAATCGTCCGAGGCCAGGAAAGCTGCGACGGCGGCCATGTCATCGACATGCCCCGGCCGCTGAAGCGGGGTCAGCTTGCCCAGCCGGTCCTCCTTGCCCGCATTGCGCGCCCAGTCGAACATGGGCTGGGTCAGGCCCGTCTCGGTCAGGCCGGGCAGGATCGCGTTCACCCGCACCTTCTGGCCGGCAAAGGCGCAGGCTGCCGTCATCGTCAGGTGGTTCACCGCAGCCTTGGCCGCGCCATAGGCCTCGGTCCCGCCCCGCGCCCGCAGCGAGCCGGTCGAGGAGTTCAGGATGATCGATCCGCCGCCATGCGCGGCCATATGGCGCCCCGCAAGCTTGCAGGCGATGAAGGCCGGGATCACGTTGTCGCGGAACATGCCTTGCCATTGTTCCACGGTCTGTTCGGTGAAAGGCGTGACGGAATCGGTGTTGCCGGCATTGGCGAAGAAGATCTCCAGCCCGCCCAGATCCTGGACGCAGCGGTCGATGGCGGCCTGGACGGCAGCCTCGTCGCCGGCGTCCGCGACATGGGCGATGCAGGTGCCGCCTGCGGCGCGCACCAGGTCCGCGGTTTCCTGCAACGGTGCCTCGCGCCGGCCCGCGGCGAGAACGACTGCGCCCTCGGCCGCGAACCGCAGCGCGCTGGCCCGGCCGATCCCGCTGCCCGCGCCGGTGATGATTGCCCTTCGGCCTTCAAGACGTTTCACGTTTCCCCCTCCCGCACCTCTCACCCCGGTCCGCCATGGCTCATGCGGCACGCAGCCTGAAATTGCGCTATAATATGATAAGGAAGCATTCCATGTCGGGCGCCGAAAGCAAGAACTTTTCTCCGGCCACGATACGCGGTCCGCGATTTTCGGGCGGGCCGGCGCGGACAGCGCGCGGGCTTCGCCCGTTACCGCACCAAGGCCAGCAGGCTCCGGTCGTGCTCTTCGACGATGGCGAGCTGGCCGCGGCGGATCAGCCGGTTGGCATGGGCGAGAGTCTCGGTGAAGGCGAAGCCCATCTGGTGGGGATCGAGCTGGCGGCGGAAAAGCATGGGGATCAGCTCGGCCGCCGAATGCGGGCGGTCGGCGCAAGCAGCAAGGATGATGTCGCAGCGGTTTTCATGGTGCCGGATCAGTTCGCGGCAGCGGGTATGCAGCCCCCGGAACGGGCGGCGATGCCCGGGCAGCACCAGGACGTCGTCCGGAATCTCGGTCTCGATCAGCCGCAGGCTGCGCAGGAAATGCCCCAGCGGATCGCTGGTCGGCTCGATCGCCTCGACACTGATGTTCGGGCTGATCTTTTCCAGCACCTGGTCGGCGGCCAGGAACAGCCTTTCCTCGGCGCAATACAGCATGACCTGTTCCGGCGCATGCCCGTCCCCGGTCAGGACGCGAAAGTTGCGGCCACCAATAGCCAGGCTGTCGCCATGGACCAGACGCTGGAAGGTCATGGGCAGGGGCGCAACCCGCAGAAGGTATTCCTTGCCCTGGATCGCGACCAGACCGGCGGTTTCCGCGGTCATTCCATGCCGCAGGAAGAAATCGAAGTTCTGCCGCACCGCCTGCTCGCTGCGCCCATGCGAGATCAGCTGAGCCAGCGCATAGCTGCTGAGGCTGGTCAGAAGCTGGGCGCCTTGCTGTTCATGGAACCAGCCGGCCAGACCGATATGGTCGGGATGGTAATGCGTGATGATCACCCGGCTGATCCGCAGCCCCGACAGCGGACCGGCGAGCAGGGACCGCCAGACGGCAAGTGCTTCCGGCGTGCGGATGCCCGTGTCCACCACCGCCCATCCGTCATGATCCTGAAGCAGGAACACGTTCACATGGTCCAGCAGATAGGGAAGCGGGATCCGGACCCACAACAGCCCCTCCGCAATCGGCTGCACCTCGCCATAGGCGGGCGGCTCGGCAAACGGAAATTCCAGGCCAGAAAAGTCGGTCACAGGGAAGCTCCTCGCAGCGGGTTGATCCCAGACCAACCTGTTCCATCACACCGGCGCCCCCGATCCAGGAATTCGCATCCATCGAGCCGGTCATGCGCCGCCTTGCCATCAATAGCGCAGTTCATTCGGAATAGACCATGGCCGCGACGGTACGGTTCGGGACATTGAGCTTGGTGAAAATGTTCTTGAGATGCCATTTGACGGTGTTCCGGCTAAGATTCATGATCTCGCAGATCTCGGGGTTGCTCAGCCCCGACTGGACCAGCCGCATCAATTCCCGCTCGCGTCCCGTCAGCGGCACGCCAGCATCCGCAGGCCGCGGAGATTCCGTGCTGCTGCCGGGCTCTTCAATGCCCAGATGCGCCAGCAAGCGCGACAGAAAGGCGCGGTCGTCGGGATTCGGAAAATGCTCAGCCCCGAAAGTCCGGCTGGCCAACAAGGCGTCGATGTCCGGCCTGTGCCGCCGGAACGCCTCGACCATCTGGCGGCGGCGCGCCAGCAGCAGCGCCGTCCGCAGCCGGTTCGCCGCCTCGGCGTCGTCGCCGCGCTGCCGCGCCAGCGCCATCAGCACCAGTTCAAGCCGGGCCTGGCGCAGGGCGCGGCCGTCATGCTCGGCCGCCTCCCGCTCGCGCTCGGCCAGCTTGCGGGCGGCGCGGAATCGCCGATGCCCAGCAACAATTCGATCGCGGTCATGGCGATGATGTCGCGGGTGCGGGGCAGCAGCTCCCCTCCCGCGAGCCTGACACGACCCTCGGCCAGATCCAGGCCGACCGCCGCCGCCTCGGCCTGCGCGTCTGCCACCCGCCCGAGCGAAACCAGCCGGCGGATCAGATAACAGGAGAACATCAGCCGAAGCCGGAACGAATAGCGCGGCACCACGGCTTTCAGCCGGAGAAAGACCGGATCGCGCTCGTCCCCGTCCCAAAGCTGCAACGCGGCATCGACGGCGCACATGCTGGTTCCGACATTCCCGTGCTTGTGCATGCTGCGCAAGGCCCGGGCCAGCAGATCGCGCGCTTTCCCGTGATCGCCCGCTTCGACGGCGCATTTCGACGCCACCGAGCTGATGAGGTCACACAGATCGGCATCCGCCCCCAGTGCCTGCTCGGCCCGCGCCAGCGCCTGGTCTATGATCTCGCGCCCGCGAAAGACATTGCCTTCGTAAAGATAGCTGGCGCCCAGGATCAGGTCGCACCAGCCGGTCAGATAGGGTGAGCGCACCTCGTGCGCCAAGGCCCGGGCCCGCCACAGGCAATCCCGCGTCTCGGCAAAGCGATAGGCCGTCAGGTGATAGGCCGCCATGACCGACAGGACCCAGGCGTGATCGAACGGATCCTTGTCATGGCCGGATTCAAGCCATTGCCGCGCGTGCCGCCCGGCCAGCGGCAGATCGTCACGCAGGAAGGCCAGCGCCACCGAAAGATGCTCGACCCGGTGCACAAGGCTGCAACCGCCTGCGTCGCCGCCGCAGGCCATGCTGCGCAGCTGCTCCAGATGGCGGCCGGCCGAGGCATGGCGAAGGTAGAAGGTCAGCGCGAAGACATGCCAATAGCGGGTCTCGAAGCCCAGCGGCACCCCGGCCGCGATCAACTCGTCCACCACCTCGACGAAATAGCGCATCCGGCACATGTCGCGCACCAGGCTGGGCGCCGCCCGTTCCAGAACCTGTGCGATCAGGCTGTCGCTGCGGGAACTGCGGGCCGCGGAGATCGCCTCGTCCCACAGCCAGTCCTCCGCTGCCAGCTGCGCCATCTCGCGGCAGAAGGCCGTCCGCTCGGGCTCGGGGACGGTCTGTTCGGCCTCGGACCGCAGCCTGTCGCGCAGCAGCTGATGCATGCGGAAGCGATTGCACCGGCCCGCCACCGGCACGATGAACATGCCCTGCGCAAGCATGCTGTCCATATGCTTCTGGACATCGCCCGCGCCGATCACCTTGCCGACCTGCCCCGGTTCGAAACTGGGCAGAAGCGAGGCGAACAGGAGGAAGCGGTGCATCTGCGGCGGCATCGCCGCCAGGACCTTGCGATCGAACCAGTCGCGCAGGCCCGGTGCCGCGCCGGAAAACCGGCTGAGCATCCCCGCCCCGCCCGCGGGCGCGTCCAGCAACATGGCGACCAGCCGCAGCCCGGCGACCCAGCCCTCGGCGCGTTCCAGAAGCGCGGGCAATACCTCGGGCCCCAGCGCCTGCACCGTCCTGCCCAGCATCTCGCATGCCTCGGCATCGGCAAAGGCCAGCTCGTTCATGCCATGTTCGCGCAAGGCGCCGCGCATCATCGCCTCCACCCGATCATAGCCCAGGCTGCGGTTCGAGGTCAGCAGGAAGTGGACGCCCGGCGGCGTGGTGTCGAACAGCGCATCCAGCGCACCGGGGGCCAGCGATTCTGTGCAATTGTCGATATTGTCGATGCAGATCAGGAAGGGCCGCGGCACGTTTTCCAGCAGCGGCCACAGGATCCGGTCCTGCGCAGCATAGACCGGGCCGCGTTCCGCGACCAGGCCCGGCGCCATGCCGGGCACCCATGCCGCGATCTGCCGCGACAGCTGGAGGATGACCGTGTCCAGGTCGTCGTCCAGATAGCCCAGCCCCAACCAGACCCCCGGCAGGCCCGCGTCCCGTCGCCATGCCCGGAAGACCTCGGCCAGGATCACCGTCTTTCCCCAGCCGTGCGGCGACAGCAGCGTCTCGACCGTGGCCAGCCCGCAGGGCCTTTGCAGGGCGCGGCCGGCCAGATCGGCCATCAGCCGGGTCCTGACGACGGGGAACCGGAAATCGGGCGGCGCATCGACAAAGTTGTCGTGATCCGTCCGGGCGGCGACGGGCTCCCCGGCCGCCGGCCCTTGCATCGTGCCTTGATGCTGCTTCATCGGCCTGCTCCTCCTGCCCGAAAGCATAGAGCACGAAATTTATCTTTTCCCCACCCACGTGGGTGGCGGTCGCAACCCGGCTCGGAACTAGCCTCCGGATAGGGACAGAGGAGGAACCTGCATGCGCGATTCCGGATTGCCGACCGAGAAGCGGATCGACCGGGTCGACACCGGCCCGGCGATCCAGCGCATGCGGCTGCGCACCGCCGAGGACCGGCTGAAGCTGGAAGCGATGGACCCGGCCAGCATGCTGCCTTACGACAGCATCCACGGCTGCATCGCCGCGGCGGCGGCTGTCGAGCCGAAGAAGCCCGCGATCATTTTCATGCCCGGTGCCGAGACCGCAGAGGCCATTCCCGTCAGCTATGCCGAGCACCTGGACCAGATCGAAAGGGCGGCGGTGCTGTTTCACCAGTCGGCCAATCCGGATGGCGGCAGCCGCCCGCCGGTGGTTTCGGTGATCGCCCCGCTGCACCCGCTGGCCATGGCCGCGACCTGGGGCGCGCAGTCAGTGGGCCTGGTCAATCCGATCAACCCCTTCCTTGCCCCCGCGGGCGTCGCGGCGCTTCTGAAGGCGGCGGGAACCGATATCCTGGTCTGCGCCACATCGGCGCTGGGGCAGGGCGTCTGGGATCAGCTTGACGAACTGCTGGAGGCCGCTCCGGAGCTGCGGGCGGTGTTCCTGATCGGCGATCCCGATGATCCCCGGTCGCTTGAACGCGCCCTGGCAACTGTGGACCGCAGCCGCTTCGCCGCGCTGCCTCGGCGCGGCGGCGATGACGAATGCACGCTGATGCCGACCGGCGGCACCACCGGCGCCCCGAAGCTGGTCCGGCACACCCATATCAAGACCCTGCTGAACGCCTGGATGATGGGCGCGCTGATGGGCAGCGCGCGCGAGGATGTCGTGGGCCAGGGCATGCCGCATTTCCACGTCGGCGGCCTAGTCTGCGCGGCGTTGCGGGCCCTGATCTATGGGCAGACGGTGGTCCTGATGTCGCCCGATGGCTATCGCAACAGCCAGGTCGTCGCGCGCTTCTGGCAGATCGCCAAGACATTCGGCCTGACCAATGTCATCGCCACGCCGACCAGCGCCGCAGCCTTCATGAACCTGCCGGATGCCGCAGAAGGCCATGGCAGCATCCACACCTTCGCCTGTGGCGGCGCCACCATCCCGGTCGAACTGCTGCACGGCTTTCATGCCAAGTTCGGCATCTATCTGCGCGAGGTCTGGGGCATGACCGAATTCCACGGCGTGGTCTGCGGCCATCCCGACGACGGCAGGATGCCCCGGCTGGGATCGACCGGGCGGGCGCATCCCTGGCATGAGGTCAAGGCCTTCAAGCTGGAGGGGAGCCGCTTTCTGGGCGAATGCGCGCCGGGCGAGCAGGGCGTGCTGGTCGTCCGCGGCGCCTGCGTCGGCGAAGGTTACCACGGCGACGGCGCGGATGAGCTTTTCGTTACCGATGCTCCCGGACACCAGGTCTGGGGCATGACCGGCGACCTTGGGACCGTCGATGCGGACGGCTATGTCTGGATCCACGGCCGCGAAAAGGATCTCATCATCCGGGGCGGGGCCAATATCGATCCGAAGGTGATCGAGGAGGCGCTGCAAAAACACCCCGCTGTGCTGATCCCGGTGGGCATCGGCTATCCCGATCCCCGGCTTGGGGAAAAGCCCATGGCTTTCGTGCAGTTGCGGAAAGGATGCAGCGCGACCGAGGACGAGTTGATGGCCGTCGCCGCCGCCCATATCGCCGAACGCGCCGCCCTGCCCTGCCGGGTCTCGATCCTCGACCGCCTGCCGATCACCGGGGCGGGCAAGCTGGACAAGCCCGCGCTGCGCCACCGCGCGATCGAGGACGCCGTTGCGGCCGAGCTGCGGCAGCTCTTTCCCGGGATTTCGCCGCGGATCCGGGTCGATGCGCTCAACAAGCGTCCCGTCGCGCTGGTCGCCGGGCTGGGCCCCGTGCTGCGGGACGACGCGCAGCGCCAGGCCTTCAAGCGTGCATTCGCGCCCTATGCGTTCACCGTCGAGGCCCGGGACTAGCGCCGGACCGGCCACCTCCCTGCCCGTCACAAAAGGAAGAATTGGAACAAGAATGGCATATCTGCAGCCCCGCTCCGAATTGCGAACCCACAGCGTCGAAAACCAGTCCGGGCCGCTGGAAGGTCTCAACGCATTTGAAAACGACATCGTGCTGAAGGAAGCGGTCCGGCGCGGCGGCGCCAGCTGGGCCGAGGCCAATCTGACCAGCCTCGGGGCCAAGATCTATGACCCCGCCTGGATGGAGCGCGCCGAACTGGCGAACCGGGTGACGCCCGAGCTCAAGCGGTTCGACCGGTTCGGCAGGCGCGTCGATACGGTCGAGTTCCACCCGGCCTATCACGACATCATCGGCATGGCCTTCCAGCACGACCTGCACGCCCTTGCGGCGCGGGACAGCCGGCGGGGCGCCCATGTCGCGCGCAGCGCCGCCGAATTGATGTTCGCCCAGCTGGAATGCGGGGTCCTGTGCCCGATCGACATCACCTATGGCGTCATTCCGATGCTGCGCATGCATCAGCCGGACCTGGCCGAACAATGGGTGCCGCTGATGCTGTCCCAGGACTATGATCCGCGGCCGATCCCGCATTGGGAAAAGACCGGCGTGACCATCGCTTTCACCTCGACCGAAAAGCAGGGCGGCTCGGACATCCGCCGCAACTCGACCTTTGCCACCCCTGTCGGGGAACCGGGGCCCGGCCGGGAATACCTGATCCGCGGGCACAAGTGGTTCTGTTCGGCCGCCGGGGCCGACGTGATCTTCGTCGTGGCGCAGGCCGAAAAGGGGCCGTCCTGCTTTCTCGTGCCGCGCTGGCTGCCCGACGGCAGCCGCAATCCGATCCAGCTGGAACGGCTGAAAGAAAAGATGGGCAACCGCTGAACGCCTCGACCGAGCTGGAGTTCGAGAACACCCATGGCTGGATGATCGGAGAGGAAGGCCGCGGCATTCCGACGGTGATGGAGTTCATGCGCCACACCCGGTTGGGTTGCGGCTTCATTCCCGCCGGCATCATGCGCATGGCGCTGACGCAGTCGATCCACCACACCCGCCACCGCTCGGCCTTCCAGCGCCGCCTGGTGGACCAGCCGCTGATGCGCAACGTGCTGGCCGACCTGGCCATCGAATCCGAGGCAGCGACCACGCTGATGATGCGGGTGGCCGAATCCTTCGACGCCCACGCGCAAGACCCGCACGAACGCGCCTTCGGCCGGATTTCGGTCGCGGTCGGCAAATACTGGATCAACAAGCGCGTCGTGCCCTTTGTCCATGAATGCATGGATACCCACGGCGGCGCCGGCTATATCGAGGAATCGCCGATCGCGCGCTATTTCCGGGAAAGCCCGCTGAACGGCATCTGGGAAGGCCCCGGCAATGTCATCAGCCTGGACATCCTGCGCGCCTTCCGGCGCGAGCCCGAGTCGGGCGAGGCGTTCTTTGCCGAACTGAACCGGGTCAAGGGCGAGAGCGCGCCGCTCGACGCGGAAATCCGCGACCTGGCCCAGCGGGTGCGGGATTCGGAACTGTCGGACCTGACGGCCCGCCATCTGGCGGAACGGATGGCGATCGCTTTGCAGGCCAGCCTGCTGCTGCGCCACGCCCCCGAGGCGGTGTCCGACGCCTTCCTGCGCACCAGGCTTTGCCGCGAGGGCGGCACCTGCTTCGGCGCCTTGCCCGCCGACATCAAGTTCGACGCCATTCTTGAACGCGCGTTGCCGGAATGACGACACGGGCTGCATGGGAGGACAAGCGATGCGCATGACATCGGTATTGCACAACTGCGAAAAACTGCACTCTGCCGCGCCCGCGGCGATCCACGGCGACAGGATCACCACCTGGAAGGAGCTGGTCGGCCGCGTCCGCCGCCAGGCGGGCCTGTTCACCGCGCTGGGTGTCAGGCCGGGCGGCCGGGTGGCGGTGCTGGCACTGAACAACGACCGCTATTTCGAGCTGCTCTATTCGGTCCCGTGGATGGGCGGGGCCATCGTGCCGCTGAACACCCGCTGGTCGCTGGACGAGCTTGACCGCGCCATCAAGGATTGCGGCCCGTCGATCCTGGTGGCGGACGACGCCTTCCTGGACATGGCGCGCCAGCTGATCGCGGACAATCCCGGCCTGCGGGGCATCTTCATCGGCGAGGCGCCCTGCCCCGAGGGTTTCCTTGGTCTGGAATCAGAGCTCGAGCGCCATGCGCCGGTCGATGAGCACCAGGGCTCCGGCGACGACATCTGGGGGATCATGTATACCGGCGGCACGACCGGCCACCCCAAGGGGGTCACGCTGAGCCATACCAACGTGTTCCTTGCCGGGCTGTTTCTGCTTTCGACCTGCGGCTATACCGATGCCACGCGCTATCTGCATATCTGCGGGTTCTTCCACATCATCTCCACCATGCCGCTGGTCGCCATCTCGGTCGCGGGCGGCTGCCACGTGATCGAACCGAAGTTCGATCCCGTCCCGACCATGGCGGTGATCGAAAGGCACAAGGCCAATGCATCGACCTTCGTGCCGACCATGATCAACATGATGCTGCATCATCCGGAATTCGACCGCTATGACCTGACCAGCATGGGGAAGTGCATCTATGGCGGATCGCCCATTCCCGACGTGCTGATCGAACTGATGATCCAAAAGCTGCCGACCTGGGAATTCATCCAGGGCTATGGCCAGACCGAGGTGGCCGGAATCCTGACCTGCCTGCCCTGGGCGGCGCATTTCGGCGAAGGCTCTGCCAACAAGCGCCGGGCCACCGGCCGCAGTGTCTATGGCGCGCATTTCAAGCTGGTCGATCCCGATGGCAACGAAGTCCCGGCCGGGGTGTCGGGCGAGGTGGTGGTGCGCGGCCTCAACGTGATGAAGGGCTATTGGAACAACCCCAAGGCCACCGGCGAGGCGATCCGCGACGGCTGGCTTCATACCGGCGACGTCGCCGTGATGGACGAGGACGGCTATATCACCGTCGTCGACCGCCTGAAGGACATGATCGTCTCGGGCGGCGAGAATGTCTATTCGGTCGAAGTCGAGAACGCGATCCGCTCGCATCCCGCCGTGCAGGAATGCGCCGTCATCGGCCGTCCCGATCCGCGCTGGGGCGAGGCGGTCCATGCGGTCGTCGTGCTGAAGCCCGGCCAGACCGCCTGCGAAAGCGAGCTGATCGCCCACAGCCACAGCCGCATCGCCAATTACAAATGCCCCCGCTCGGTCGAGATTCTGGAGGAAATGCCCATGTCGGCGGCGGGCAAGATCCAAAAGGGGCATCTGCGCGAACGCTTCTGGGCAGAGCAAAAGCGAAGCGTTCACTAGCTTTTTCGACAGCCTGCGGAACGCTCATCAAAACTGGGAGGATATAATGAGCAAACGTTTTTTGGCCGCGCTGGCCGTGGCCGGAACGGCAATTCTCGCGCCGCCCGAGGTGCGCGCCGAAGAGGTGCTGAAGATCGGCGCCCTGCTGATCGACACCGGCCCGCTTGCCGGATTCTACGAAGGCCATGCCAGGGCGCTGGAACTTGCCGAAACCGACCTGAATGAAAACCGCGCGCCGGGCGCGCCCCGGATTGAGATCCGCCGCGCGACCTATGCGGGCACGCCGGAAACGGCATTGCAAGCCGCGTCGCGGCTGGCCAAAGAGGACGGGGTGCAGGTCATCACCGGCATGATGCCTTCGTCCACCTCGATCATCCTTGCCGCGCGGGCCGAGGCCCTGAACGTCGCCGTGCTGGACGGCTTTGCGCAGGCCGCATCCCTGACCGGCGAGCATTGCCGCAAGAACTACTTCCATATCGCCACCACCGACCACCTGGTGCTGAGCGCCTATGACCAGATGATCGCCGAGAAGGGCCCGATCTCCTGGGACATCCTTGCCGCCGATTACACGACCGGCCGCAATGCCTCGGAATCCTTCCAGAAGATGGCGGCCGCACATGGCGCTTCGATCGGCCATGTCGCCTATGCACCGCTGGGGACGAGCGATTTCGGCACGTCGATCACCCAACTGGCGGCCTCGCCCTCCAAGGGGCTGTTCATCTCGACCTTCGGGTCGGATGCGATCAGTTTTGCCAAGCAACAGCGCCAATTCAAGCTGGACCAGAAATACGACATCATCCTGGGCCATAGCTATATTACCCGCACGACACTGGGCGGCCAGGCGGACAACGTGATCGGGAACTACCAGACCTTCGGCTGGCTTGCCGACTTCCCGACCGAGGACAGCAGGACATTCGCGGACCGCTATGCGGACAAGTTCGACGCGATTCCCGATTATGTCGCGGCCGATCAATATATCGCGGTGCAGGCGGCCCAGGCGGCCGCACAAAAGGCCGGAAGCCTTCAGGCCGCGGACATCGCTTCCGCCCTTTCCGGCCTGACCTTCCGGTCGCTGCTGGGAGAATTGACGATCCGGGCCGAAGACCACCAACTGCTGCGTCCCGTGGTGATTTCCCAGGTCGTGATGACGGACGGAAAACCCGACCTTGCCGTCCAGACCATCGTTCCCTGGGAAAAGGTGGCCGGAAACCCGAACCCGGAGTGCAAGCTCGGCAGCGCTTCGTGATCCTGACCGGGCCGCTGCAAGGACAATTGTGCCGCATTCATGATGCGGCACATTCTGGTAAACGCCTGGCCAGAGCAGCGCGAACAACCCCTTTGGGGCGAATTGTCCCGGCCCAGGAATGCAGGCCCGCCCCTCGCCAGGCGGCCGGGAATGCGCCGGCTGGCCCGGCCTGCGGTTCTTCGTTGCAGAGGGTCGGCGCGGGCAGAAATCGGCCCATGCAGCGGCAGGGCTTGCTATTTGTTTGCATGCTTACCATACTCCTCGAAAATCAATTCCGAAGCCGGCAAGAGGCGAGCATGCTGCAAGACCCCGTCCTCGTGGACGATACCAATCCGCGGGTAGCCGTCATCCGGCTGAACCGTCCCGAGCGGCTGAATGCCTTCGACGACGCTGCGGTCGATGCGTTCTTCGCCGCGCTCGACCGGGTCGGCACCTCGGAAGCCAGCGCCGTCATCGTCACCGGCGAGGGGCGCGGCTTCTGCGCGGGATTCGACCTAAAGGCTGCGGATGAAACCAGCAGCGATGCGGTCGAAACCGCCGCGCATTGGACAGGCCGCCAGGAGCATTTCGCCGGGCTGGTCACGCGGCTGCGGGCGCTGCGCCAGCCAGTGATCGCCGCAGTCAATGGTCCGGCCTGCGGCGCCGGGCTGGGCCTGGCGCTGGGTTGCGACCTGCGCATCTGCTCGGACCGGGCGAAATTCAATGCGGCCTTCATCAAGGTTGGAATGACCAGTTGCGACATTGGCGTCAGCTACCTGCTGCCGCGCGCCATCGGCACCTCGCGCGCCTTCGAGATGATGCTGACCGGCCGCATGGTTGGCGCCGAGGAAGCCGGCCGCATCGGGCTGGTGCACCTGACCACCACTGCCGAGGGCCTGTTGCCGGCCGCCTTCGAACTTGCCGAAACCATTGCCGGGAACGGCCGGTTGAATACCTGGCTGACCAAGCGCGGCATGTGGGCCAATCTGGAAGCCGGCAGCCTCGCCGCCGCGATCGAGCTGGAGAACCGCAGCCAGATCCTGATGCAGGGCACCGGCAATCTTGAGCGCGTGGCCCGTCAACGCGGCTTCCTGTAGACCTTCACCAGAGGAAAGCAGCATGAAAACCAACCGCGGCTGGGTGCTGGACAGCCATCCCGAAGGGCCGGCGCGGGCCGAGAATTTCCGGCTGGTCGAAACTCCGGTTCCCGAGCCCGGCCCGGGCCAGATCCTGGTCCGCACGCGGTGGCTGTCCATGGACCCCTATATGCGCGGCCGCATCAGCCCGGCGAAGAACTATGCCGCCGGCGTTCGTCCGGGCGAGATCATGCATGGCGGCGGGGTGGGCGAGGTCGTCGTCTCGAACCATCCCGGCTGGCAGGCGGGCGATCTGGTCGAGTCGATGAACCTCGGCTGGCAGGAATATGCGGTGATCGCACCCGACCAGGGCGGCACCGCCGCCGCCAACCGTGTGCTGCCCGGCACACCGCCGCAGGCCGCGCTCTCATGGTTGGGAATGCCGGGCTTGACCGCCTATATCGGCCTGTTCGAGATCGGCCGCCCCAAGCCGGGCGACACGGTGGTGGTCTCGGCCGCCTCGGGCGCGGTCGGGCAGATTGCGGGCCAGATCGCCCGGCTGATGGGCGCGCGGGTGGTCGCCATCGCCGGCAGCGACGACAAGCTGGATTATTGCCGCTCGATCGGCTTCGATGCCGGGATCAACTATCGCACTGCGCCGGATCTGACCGCCGCCATCGCCGCGGCCTGCCCCGAGGGCGTCGATTTCTTTTTCGACAATACCGGCGGGCCGATCCACGATGCGGTTCTGGCCAATCTTGCGAATTTCGCCCGGGTGGCCATCGTCGGGCGCATCGCCGTCATCGACAAGCCGGCGTCCGAGGACATCGGCCTGCGCTCCAGCGCCCGGCTGGTCGTGACCCGCGCCACGGTCCAGGGGCTGGTCGTCTTTGACTGGTGGCATCGTCGGGACGAGGCCTTCGCCCATCTGCTGAAATGGCACCGCCAGGGCCATCTGCAATTCCGCGAGGATATCCTCGAGGGCATCGGCGCGGCGCCCGAGGCGTTCCTGCGCATGATGTCCGGACGCAATAACGGCAAGCAGCTGGTCCGGCTTTAGCAGGGTCGGCCCATGCCGCTTTCCGATGCCGCCCCACCATCGGCGGGGCGGCGAGCCGCAATCAGGCCGCCCCTGCCGGCGGCTTTTCCGCATCGCGCGGGTGTCCGATGCGATAGACCACGCTGGCGCGCACCGAGGGCACCCCGTCCGCGGTCAGCACGCACTGGCTGAACAGGATGTTACGGGTGCGACGCAGGATGTCGGGCTGCGCCTCGACCCACTGCCCCAGCAGGACCGGCGCGAAGTAATCCAGCGACATCGAGATCGTCGGATTGACTTCCGCCAGGTCCTGGCTGCGGCTGATCGGCGTGATGTTCATGTCGGCCAGCGTCGCCAGAACCCCGCCATGGCACATGCCGGCGCGATTGAGGTGGCGGCGCTGGACACGAAAGCCGATGGCCGGCGCATCCTTGTCCAGCCGGACATAATACGGCCCCGACAACCGTTCGGATTCGGAACTGTCCACCAAGGGCACGAAGCCGGGAGGCGGATCGTCCGCCTCTTCGGCCTGCGCCGGGATCGGCTGATCGTTCATCGCCACTACCGTCAGATCATGTTCATCCCGCCCGAAACCGAGATGGTCTGGCCGGTGATGAACCCCGCGTCATCGGACGCCAGGAAAGCGACGATGCCGGCATAATCCTCGGGTTCGCCCATGCGGCGCAGCGGGATGCCGCGCACCATGGCATCCTTCCATTTCACCGCATCCTCGCCGGTGCCCAGCACCGAGGCCATCATCGGCGTATTGGTCGGCCCCGGGCAGACCGTGTTCAGCAGCACGTTGCTGCGCGCCAGCTCTCGCGCCATGGACTTGGTAAAGGCGATCACGCCGCCCTTGCAGGCGGAATAGACCGCCTCGGTCGAGGTGCCGACGCGGGCCGCATCCGACGCGATGTTGATGACCCGACCGCCCTTGCGGCCGACCATATGCGGGCAGACCGCCTTGTGGGTGTTCAGCGGACCGCGCAGGTTGATGGCGATGATCTTGTCCCAGAGATCGCTGTCGGTTTGCAGGAACATCGCGGGCTTGTCCCAGCCGGCATTGTTCACCAGCACCCAGATCGGGCCGACATTCGCCTCGACATCGGCGACCGCGGCATTGACCGCAGCCTCGTCCGCCACGTCCAGGCCATAGATCTTGACCTCGACGCCATTGGCGCGGGCCTCGGTGGCGGTTTCCTCGGCCAGTTCGGGCTTCAGATCGAAGATGGCGACGTTATAACCTTCCTTGGCGAGGCGCAGGGTGATGGCACGCCCGATTCCCTGCCCGCCACCGGTGACGATGGCGGTCTTGGTTGTGCTGGACATTGGTTTCTCCTCCGATGGCCGTAATACAGGATGAGCCCGGCGGACAATCCTTGCCCTGCCGTGAATTTAGCATGGATACGATATGCTAGCGTATATTTCTTGGCAACAGATTTTTTTGCGCCCTCGCCACGCACGCCGCTTTACAGATATTGTTCTGTACAATATCATAATCAAGCAAACAATATGCGCCAAAGGCGGCGGCCATTGCCAGATGCGCCGGTGCCCGCGTGATCCTTGAGGAGGAGGAAGCCTTGCAACCATCCAGGAAGGTTATCGTGAGTTGCGCCATCACCGGCTCGATTCACACCCCGACGATGAGCCCCTACCTGCCGGTCAGCGCCGAAACCATCGGCACCCAGGCCATCGACGCCGCCCGCGCCGGCGCGGCGATCCTGCACCTGCACGCCCGCGTCGAAGGCACCGGCGCCCCCTCGCAAAAGCCCGAGGACTATGCCCGCTTCCTGCCGCGCATCCGCGACAATTGCGACGCGGTGGTCAACATCACCACCGGCGGCGGCCTTGGCATGTCGCTCGAGGACCGGCTGGCCCCGGCGCTGGCCTTCGCGCCCGAGCTTGCCTCGATGAACATGGGCTCGCTGAACTTCAACATCTCGGGCGCTGCCGCGAAGATCAAGGCGTTCCAGCACGACTGGGAACGCCCCTATCTGGAGATGACCAAGGATTTCATCCTGTCGAACACCTTCACCCAGATCGAGCGCGGCATCCGCGCCCTGTCCGAACAGGGCACCCGCTTCGAATATGAATGCTACGATATCGGCCATCTCTACAACCTGGCGCATTTCCTGGACCGCGGGCTGGTCGATGGGCCGCTGTTCGTGCAGGGCGTGTTCGGCATTCTCGGCGGGATCACCGCCGAAGCCGAGCACCTGCTGCATATGCGCCGCACCGCCGACCGGCTGTTCGGCGACCAGTATGTCATGTCGGTGCTGGCGGCAGGCCGCCACCAGATGACGATGGCCGTGACCAACGCCACGCTGGGCGGCCATGTGCGCGTCGGGCTGGAGGACAGCATCTATATCGGCAAGGGCGAACTGGCCAAGTCGAATGCCGAACAGGTCGAGAAGATCACCCGTATCCTGAACGAACTGTCGATCGAAACCGCCACCCCGGACGAAGCTCGCGCGATGCTGGGTCTGAAAGGAGCCGCTCATGTCAAGTTCTGAGATCCGCGCGCAAAGCCCCTACAAGCCCGACCTGCTGGCGGGCAAGCGCATCCTGGTCACCGGCGGCGGCACCGGCCTGGGGCTGGAAATGTCGCGCGGCTTTTCCGCGCTTGGCGCCCATGTCTTCATCTGCGGCCGGCGCGAGGACGTGCTGGCCGAGGCCTGCAAGACCATCGCGGCCGAAGGCGGCGCGGCCGACTATCTCATCACCAATGTCCGCGACCCGGAAAGCGTCGATGCGACCGTGGCCAAGATCTGGGAAAGCGGCCCGCTGACCGGACTGGTCAACAATGCCGCGGCGAATTTCATCGCGCCCACCGAGACGCTGAGCCCGCGCGGCTACCAGGCGATCACCCAGACGGTCATGGACGGCTCGTTCTTCGCCACGCTGGCCTGCGGCAAGCGCTGGATCGCCGGCGGGCTGCCGGGCACCGTGCTGTCGAACCTGGTGACCTGGGTCTGGACCGGCTCGGCCTTCGTCACGCCCTCGGCAATGTCCAAGGCGGCGATCCAGGCGATGACCATGTCGCTGGCGGTCGAATGGGGGCCGAAGAACATCCGCCTGAACGCCATCGCGCCAGGCCCGTTCCCGACCCCGAACGCCTGGGAAAAGCTGAACCCGATCCCGGGCTCGTCGGTCGGCGCGACGCAAAAGGAAAAGGTGCCGCTGCGCCGCTTCGGCGAGATGCACGAACTGCGCAACCTGACCGCCTTCCTGATGTCGGATGCCTGCACCTATATCAACGGCGCCACCATCGCCGTGGATGGCGGCCACCACCTGGCCGCGCCCTCGACCTTCGCCGATCTTTCGGACATGAGCGCCGAGGACTGGGCGGCGGCGCGCGAGGCGCTGCGAGCTTCGGCCGAAAAGGAAAAGCAGGGCCGCAAGGCCTGATCCTTTTCCCGCACCAACAGGAAAGCCCGCCGGACGGCGGGCCTTTTCGTTTCTCGTCCGGGCGGATCAGGCGCTGGCGCGCCGGTTGTAGTGATCGGCATAGATCTCGCGCAGGTCCATCTTGCGGACCTTTCCGGTCGCGCTCAGCGGGAACGCGGCAATCTGCACCACATCGTCGGGCACCCACCATTTCGCCACCTGGCTGCCGATCAGGTCCAGGATGGCCTTCGCGTCCAGCACCGCGCCCTCGTGCAGTTGCACGATCAGCAACGGCCGCTCCTGCCATTTGGGATGACTGACCGCGATCGCGGCAGCCTGGACCACGTCGGGGTGGCTGGCGGCGATTTTTTCAAGGTCGGAGGAGCTGATCCACTCGCCGCCCGACTTGATGAGATCCTTGTCGCGGTCCACGATCTTCAGATAGCCGTCCGGGTCGATGGTGGCGATGTCGCCGGTGATCAGCCAGCCGTCGCGGTCCAGCGTGCAATTCTCGGGCTGGTTCAGATAGCCCTTGGCCGCCCACTGGCCCCGGACGCGCAGATGGCCCCGGGTCTGGCCGTCGCGCGGCAGCACATTGCCCTCATCATCGACGATCCGGATGCGGGTCAACGCGGTCTGGCGGCCGTCCTTCAGCAGGTAGGGCATCCGCTCCTCCAGCGGCAGGTCGGCGTGGGAACTCAGCAGCGCGCCCGAGGTGCCGAACATGCATTCCGTCATGCCCCAGGTGTGGGTGGTGGCGATGCCGTTCTCGTGCAGCCAGGCGATCAGCCGCGGCGCCGCACCAGCGCCCGAGGTCACGACGGATTCGAGCCTGCCCAGATCCAGCCCCGTCGCCCGGACATGCTCGATGATGTTGGTCAGGATCGAGGGCACCATGGCCGCGCAGGTCACGCCCTCGGCCGCGATGATCCTCTGCAGGTTTTCAGGCGACAGGTCGCGGCCCGGCAGCACCAGCGGAACCCCGGCGTAAAGCGCGCCGAAGGGAAAGTTCCAGGCGTTCGAATGGAACATCGGCGCGACGGCCAGCAGGACGGGCTTGCCGCGGCGCGTCGGCGGCAGCCAGCCCATCGAGGTGAAGGTCATCGTCTGCAAGACCGTCGCCCGATGCGAATAGACCACGCCCTTGGGCAGCCCGGTCGTTCCCGAAGTGAAGCAGATGGTCGAGGCGGAACGTTCGTCGAATTCCGGCCACTGGAATTCCGACGATTCCGCCGCCAGCCAGTCCTCGTAGGATTCCAGGACCAGCGGCCCGCCGTCGGGCAGGTTCCCGCGCGGCTCGAGCACGACGAAATGGCGCACATGCGGCAGTTTCCCGGCAAGCTCGACCGCGCGGGGCACGAGATCCGCGTCAAGGAACAGCACCTCGGCCGCGCCTTCGTTGAGGATATATTCCAGATGCTCGGTGGTCAGGCGCGGGTTGACGGTATGGATCGGACAACCCATCCCGGTCGCGCCATAGAAGATCTCCATGTGCCGATGCGTGTTCCAGGCCAGGGTGGCGACCCGCTTGCCCAGCGCCATGCCGCGCGCCGTCAGGGCATTGGCGAGTTGCTTGCTGCGCCGGTTCATGTCCAGAAAGCTGTAGCAGTGCCGCTGGCCCGCCAGATCGTAGGAGACGATTTCCGTCCGCCCATGCGCCTCGGCCCCATGCTCATTGACCGCGGAGATCAGCAGCGGCAGGTCCATGCTCAGGCCCAGAAGATGTGACATTGCGTTCCTCCCCGCCCGCGGACTGCGCCGCGGGCCGATTTCGGTCGGGCCCCGGCCGGGGCCCGAATGCCTAAAGTTCAAACAGGGGGGCGTATTCCTCGGCCGCCATGGCGGCGCTGTCGCCGCCGCCCCGGATCTCGCCCTTCGCCATCACCACGAAGCGGTCGGTGACCGCCCGGATCAGCGCATGGTGCTGCTCGACCACCAGGATTCCGGTGCCGCTGGCGCGCACCTTCAAGAGCGCCTCGGTCAGGACATCGACCAGCACGGGCGCCAGCCCCTCGGTCGGCTCGTCCAGGACCAGCACCTCGGGATTGGCCATCAGCGCCCGGCCGATGGCCAGCATCTGCAACTGCCCGCCCGACAGCGCCACGCCGGGCTGGCGGGCACGCTCGCGCAGGATCGGGAACAGGTCGAAGACGGCGTCCAGGTTCCAGTCGCCCTTGCGGCCCGTCGCCAGGCTCATGCACAGGTTTTCCTGCACCGTCAGATTGGGCAGGATCATCCGCCCCTGCGGCGAGAACGACACGCCCAGATGCGCGGCGCGATAGGCGGGCAGCCGGTCGATACGGGTTCCGGCAACATGGATCTCGCCACCGAAAATGCGGGTCTGGCCGAAGATCGACAGCAGCAGCGTCGATTTACCGGCACCATTGCGCCCCAGGACGCCGACGGATTCCCCGCGGTCCACCGATAGCGACAGGTTGCGCAGGATGGTTGCCTTGCCATAGCCCGAGGACAGGTCCGTGATTTCCAGAAAGCTCATGCTGCGGTCCCCAGATAGGCGGCCACGACCTGCGGATTGGCGCGAATCTCGGCCGGGGTGCCGGTGGCAAGATGGCGGCCAAGATCCAGCACGGTCACCACGTCCGACAGCGCGAACACCGCCTCGACGTCATGCTCGACCACGACGGCGGCAATGTTGCGCTCGGCCGCCAGCTTGCGCAGGTGACGAAACAGATTGGCCGTTTCTTCCGCGGAAAGCCCGGCGCCCGGCTCGTCCAGCAGCAGGATGTCCGGCATGCCGATCAGGCCAAGCGCGACATCGACGCGGCGCTGGACGCCATAGGCGGCGCGGGTGGCCTCGACATTCAAGACTTCGCGCAGGTCCATGGTGTCGATGATCGCGTCCAGGTCGGGTTCGTCCAGATGCTTGGCGACCAGGTCGAGTTGTTCGAAAACGGTCAGGCCGGGAAAGATCGAGGTCTTCTGGAAGGCCCGCGCCATGCCGTTCTTGCGGCGCCACTGGATGGTCTCGCGGCTGATGTCGCGGTCCTTGTAGAAGATGCGCCCGGCACTGGGCCGGCGCTTGCCGACGATCGCGTCCATGAAGGTGGATTTCCCGGCGCCGTTCGGTCCGATGATGGCATGGACCTGGCCGCGTTGGCCCAGATCGACCGAGATGTCGGTCAGCGCCTTGAACGCGCCATAGGCGACGGTCAGATTCTCGACGCGGATCATGCCCGGCCTCCTTTCCGGCGCAAAAGCCGCAGCGGATGCAGGATGCCGCGCGGGATGAACAGCATGACCAGGATCACGGCGATGCCGGTGAACAGCTGGGAATAGCCCATCGCGCCGAATTCGCTGATTGCCCAGGTATAGAGGACGCCGCCGATGACCGGGCCGACGACCGAAGACACGCCGCCGGTGATCGCGGCCAGCAGGGCGTTGGTCGAGGTGATGATGCTGAACATTTCGGGCGAGGCGAAGCCGCTTGCCAAGGCCTGGATCACCCCGGCGACGCCGGCGGCCAGCCCGACCCCGGCAAAGGCGAAGACGCGCGGCCAATAGGTATTGAAGCCGGAAAAGCGCATCCGCTCCTCGTTTTCCTTGATCGCGCGCAGGCGGACCCCGAAATGCGACGACACCACGATCAGGAAGGCCGCGCCGATCACCCAGGTCGCGGACCAGATCAGCGGCCAGATGCGGGCGGGGTCCAGCAGGTCCATCGCCTCGATGCCGAAGACCCGCCCTTCCGGCATGAACAGCAACCCGTCGCTGCCGCCGGTGGTCTTGCGCAGGCTGGGCAGCGCGACCAGATGGCGCATCAGCTCGGCCAGCGACAGGCAGATCATCATGAAGGCCAGCGGCTTCACGCGGATGACGATCGCCCCGACAAGGAAGGCCGCGGCAAGCGTGATCAGCAGCGCCAGCCCCGCCGCCGCCATCGCGGAAAAGCCGAAGCTGTTCACCAGGATGGCGCAGGCGTAGCCGGCGAGGCCGTAATAGGTGGCGATCCCGAACAGCACCAGTCCGCATTGATGCATGACGAAAGCCACGCAAAGCGCCAGGATGCCGGTGATCAGGCCATTGTTCAGCATCGACTGCAGATAGCCCCCCTCCAGATAGCCCGGCAGCAGGAACCCGGCGAGGAAGATCAGCAGCGCAACGCTGCCGAGGATGGGCAGCCGCGCCCGCGAGGCCGCGCGCAGGGACAGGGTGGCGCTGCTCATTCGGCGCTTCCTCCGAAGTTGAAGCCCTGCGGACGCCAGACCAGAATGCCGATCAGCATCAGATAGGGAATAAGGACGGAAATCTCGTGCAGGTAAACGGTGCCGAAGGTTTGCAGGAACCCGAAGATCAGGGCCGCAAGGATCGCCCCCCAGATCGAGCCGGTGCCCCCGATGACCACCACGATCATGCAGGTGATGATCATCGCCACGTCCATACCGGGGTCGATGGACAGATAGGGTCCGACCAGCACCCCGGCGAGCCCCGCAAAGGCGGTCGAGAGGGTCGAGATCAGCAGGCTCAGCCGGTTGGCGTTGATCCCCATCATCGAGGACACATTCGGCGCATGGCTGACGGCGCGGACGAACATCCCGGTCCGGGTGGCGTTCAGCCAGACCGCCAGCGCGACGACCGAGCAAAGGCCGATCACGGTGATGAACAGCCGATAGACCGGGTAATCCGCCCCGAAGATCTTGACCGAGGAGGCCAGCAGCGGCGGGGCCGACACCGAAAGCGGCGTGCCGCCATAGATCCGGATCACGATCTGCGCGATGACGATGCCGATGCCGAAGGTGATCAGCGCCACCTCGATCTGCTGGCGCTTTTCCAGCGGCCGCAGCACCAGCAGCTCCAGCAGCACGCCAAAGACCGACATGATCAGCGGCACGAGGATCAGCGCCGCCCAGAAATTCAGGCCCGAGGCGATGGTATAGCCCAGATAGGCGCCGACCATGTAGATGGCGCCATGGCCGAAATTCATTACCCTCCGCAGACCGAAAATCAACGCCAGACCGCTTGCCATCATGATATACAGCGACGACACGGCCAGCGCGTTCAGTATCAATGTGGGTATCATTCCCGCCCCTCCCAAAGCGAAGAAAGTCCCGGCAGGCCCGTTGACCAAGACCTTTCCGGTTCCCGCTGCGGCGTATCGGCGATCGGCACAGTCAGGACTTTAAAACGCTAGCAAACTATATGCAAGCAGTCAACATCCTGCCTCGCCATCCGCACATCAATCTCGCGCATGCATCCGCGACTATCGCAACCGGTGCTTCGGGAACTTGGCCGGTCGGGGCAAGCCCGGCCATGTCGCCGAGCATCGACCAGATGCTCGCCGATGCCGAGAGTTGCGCCGCTTCTGCAGCATGATCTCCGCAGCCGACCCCTGGGCCCCGACATAATGGCCTTCCCTGCAAGCAGATAATTCACTAGCATACATTTTAGTCGGAACGCGAGGGGAGGCGCGGGATGAAAGCCGAATCTATCGTGGCCGCGACCGGGGCGGAACCCGTCCTGCCCGGGCCCGCTCTGCACCGGCCCTCGTTGCCACGGAGCGAATCCCAGAGCGGCCTGTTCGCGGCCGCGCCGCCCGTGGTCCATTTCAAGCCGGTCAGGACACGCCTGGTCTCGACCATCCTGCAGCGGCTGGCGGGGGCCGATGCGAAGGCCGCGATGATCGAGTTGATCGTCGCGCCGAACGGCTGGGGCAAGACGGTTGCCGCAAGCCAGATCTATCAGCACTGGGTCGAGGAGCTGAAACACCGGGGGCTGTGGCTGGGGCTCAACCGGGCAAGGACCGATGCGCGGGCGCTTGTCACGCATCTGGCCGCGCGCCTTGATCGTTCCGCCGCCGACGCAAGGGGTGCCCCGTCCCCCGCCGACGCCGGGACCGACCCGTCCCGCCAGTCCCATCTTGCGCATCTGTTGGAACGGCTGCCCCGCCCGGTCCTGATCTGCATCGACAATGCCGATTACTGTGCCGACAGCCGGAATGCCGGCAATTGCCCGGACTTCATCGAAGAGCTGGTCCGGGCCGCGCCCGCGGGGGTGCATCTGCTGGTCACCGCGAATCGCCCGATCGGCAGCGATCTGGCAGCTGCGCGGCTGAACAACCGCCTGCGGCCCCATGGCACGGCCGACCTGGCCCTGACCGAGAACGAGGCCCGCCAGGTTCTGCAGGACGGACTGCGCCCGGTCGAGACCGCGACGCTGGACGCGCTGATCGCCCGGACCGAAGGCTGGGCAGCCGGATTGCGCCTGGGCAGGCTGCTGCTGGACAACGCGCCGGACAGCGCCGCCGCGGCCAGCGGGTTTTCGGGCGATGCCCCCGACCTGCGGTCCTGGTTCGACCATCACGTGCTGGCGGCGGTCCCGGCCGAAACCCGGGACTTCCTGCGTCACGCCTCGCTGTTCGCGCATTTCAGCGCCGCCCAGATGGCCGAGGTCACGGGCATCGCCAATGCCGCTCGGCACCTGTCCATGCTGCTGGACGCGGGCATGTTCATCATTCCCGTCGCGGGGCAGGAACAGACCTATCGGTTTCACACCCTGTTCCTGGACCGGCTGCGGTCCGAGGCCGAGCAGCGCATCCCCGCCGCCCGGCGCCAGGAATGCCACCGCCGCATGGCCGAATGGTCGATGAGGCAAGGCGCCTGGCAGACGGCAATCGACTCGGCCGTCCGGTCCCAGGACCACGGCGTCATCAACGCCGTTCTCGAACAGGCCGCGCCGCGGCTGGTTCGGGACCAGGGCCGCCTGCAGGTCTATATGCGGATCGTGGACGGGCTGCAGGCACAAGGCGTCCCGCTGGGCACCGCAGCGCGTTATTGGTATGCCTTCGCGCAGTCCTTCCACCTGCGCGACGCTGCGGCGGACACGCAG
Source organism: Paracoccus sp. DMF (assembly GCF_004407025.1). Lineage (NCBI taxonomy): Bacteria > Pseudomonadati > Pseudomonadota > Alphaproteobacteria > Rhodobacterales > Paracoccaceae > Paracoccus > Paracoccus sp. DMF. The sequence continues at coordinate 2,308 of NZ_SOKV02000027.1, read as the reverse complement.
CGGCGGCGGCTGGCGGACCTGCTGGACGCGGCAGGCCCCGGACCTGCCGATTTCCCGCATCGGCTGGCGCATCTGTCGGCCGCCCTTGCCTTTCTGGCCGACGACGTTCCGGCGGCGGGGCGCCGGGCCCAGGCTTGGCTGAACGCGCCCGCGGCCCAAGACCCGTTCGACCGGGGCTGGGTGCTGTCGATCCTCGCGGCCCACCACCTGAGGGCCAATCGCTTGGCCGAGACGCGCGAATGCCTGCGCAGGGCCGCACCGATGATCCGCGAGGCCGGCTCGCCCTATCTGACGGCCTGGTGCGACCTGATCCGCAGCACCGTCTCGGTGCATGAGGGCAACCTGTCCAAGGCGCGCCGGATCATCGACGCGGGACTGGCCGCGGCCGAGCAAAGCATGGGGCCGGATGCGGAGATCTGCGACGCGATCTGCTCGATCGGCTCGAAATGCGCCTTCGAGCAGGGCGACCATCGGGTCGCGCGCGCCTGGCTGGAGCGCGGCCTGCGCAGCATGGACCGCCACGGCGCGGTCGGATCCAGCGCCTATGCCGTCGAAACCGCCATCGCCTTTTGGAACGGCGACGAGACCGATCCCTCGTTCCAGCGGCTTGAGACCCTGATCGGCACCGATGCCCCGCGCCTTGCGCTGACCTTCCGCTGCCTGCTGGCGCGGCGGCTGGTCCAGCTGGGCCGGATGCAGGATGCCGAGGCGGTGGCGCGCGAGATCGACCTGGACATGCGCAAGGCGGTCCTGCGCGGCAATCGCGACGAACAGCCCGCGCGCTTCCGCGACCTGCTGGTGATGACCTCGATCGAGTTGCTGCACGGCCGCGGCGACCATGCCGCATCCCTGAAACTGGCCGGGCAGGAGCTGCGCCGGGCAAGGCACCAGGGCCGGATGCTGCGATGCGTCCGGCTTGAGCTGACCATCATGTCGATCAGCGTCCAGACCGGCCGCCAACCCGAAGCCGTGCGCCATCTCCTGGCCGCGCTGCGGCTGGCCGAACGATGCGGCATCCTGCAGCCGTTCCAGAACCATCGCGCCGTCATCGCGGCGCTTGCCGGCGGGATGGCGCAGCGGCTGGAAAGCTGCTTTCCCCTGCGCGGGGAACGGGCGTTCGTCCGCCGGATCCTGGACCTGCTGGGGCTGGACGAACATCCGGTGGCCCTGCCGTCCGGGGCGGCCGGTCTTTCCCCTGCCCCCCTCAGCGAACGCGAGCACGAGCTGATGCAGCTGGTCGGCAACGGCATGAGCAATTCGATGATCGCACGGACGCTGGGCCTGAGCGAGAACACCGTCAAATGGCACCTCAAGAACGTGTTCTGCAAGCTGGACGTCGCCAACCGGACCTCGGCGGTGCGCCGCTTCACGCAGGATGCATAGCCCGTGCGGAACAGACGGTGCGCGCGATACGCTTCCGCCGGCGGATCGCGGCGCCGCCCCGATTTCACGGGACCGCATGCGATGCATATGATGAGCTGCCATATGGAAAGGGTGTTGCGATGCTGCTGAACTTCCGCGAAGTCTCGGGCCTGCGGGGCCATGACGGGCGCGCGATCCGGCCGGGGATGATCTTTCGCGGCGGCGCTGTCACCGATCCCGCCACGGCCGCGCGCCTCGGGGGCCATGGCGTGACCACGGTCTTCGACCTGCGCAACCGGCGCGAAGAGGCCGCCCGCCCCTCGGCGCTGCGCGAGCTGGGACTGCGCCATCCGCTGCGCCATCACGACATCGACCTTGCCGCGCCCATACGGTTGGTTCGCGACGGCGCCGCCGATGCCGAAAGCAACCGCGCCGCAATGCTGGCGATCTATGGCGACTTCCACAGCGTGTTCCGGCCGACCTTCGAGGCGGCCTTCGCCGATCTGGTGACCGGCGAGGGGCCGGTCTATATCCATTGCGCCGTGGGCAAGGACCGCACCGGCGCCATGACGGCACTGCTGCTGCAGGCGCTCGGGGTCGAGCGCGAGGCGGTCTATCACGATTATCTGCTCAGCAACGGCGCCTATCAAGAAATTGCCGCCAGCGTCCGGGTCCGTCATCCGCACCTGGCTTCCATGGACGATCCGGCACTGCGCCCGGTGCTGCAGGTCGAAGCCGCCTATCTGGACGCCTTCCTGGACAGTATCGGGCCGGCCAAGACCTATCTGCGCCGGAAGATCGGGCTGGACGAGGCGGCGTTTGCTGCCTTGCGGCGGCGCTTTCTGGAGTGACCGCGCGGTCGCACGCGAAAAGCGCGCCTATGGCATCGCCCCCCTATTCTGCGACAGAGTGGGGGCTGCCGGGCGGGGCGATCACATATTCGGGT